>JAYRVK010000602.1:0-2241 GCA_041918555.1 Sandaracinaceae bacterium | reverse complement strand
GTGGGAGGCGGGGAGGAGTGCGCGCTCCGCGCGCGATCGAACCGTGCGCTCGCCCTCGCGCCGCGATGGCCCGCCGAGCGCAAAGGGGTCCAACCCGAACACGTGGCCGCGCTCCGAGCGCGATCCATCCCGGCTCACATGCCGCCGGCCATCGCGAAGACGAGCAGCATCCACGCCGACGCGAGCGCGAACGTGACGGTCGCGGTGATCGCGACGCCGAGGATCGCCCAGCCTCGGCGGAGGAACGCGAGGACCACCGCGAGCGGGATCACCCACAGGCCCTGGATGCAGCCGTAGAGGCCGGCCAGCACCCACTCCCTCGGGATCTCGCCGGGCTGCTCGCCCAGCACCCAGACGAGGACGAAGAGCACGAGGTTCACGACCGCGAGGCCGATCGCGCCCACCACGACCTCGAGCGCCCTGGACGAGGCGGGGCGGGGGGCGTGGGTCACGGGCGCCGAGGATACGCCAAGGTCGCGACGGCGCACCGGGTCGAGCCGGCGTGGTGGTACGTTCTCGACGGGGGACACGATGACGCGTGACCGCAGCTACCGGATCCTCCTCGCGACGGCGCTCCTGACGGGGTGCGGCGAGGACGCGGCGCTCGATCGGACGCTCGCGACCATCGAGCGCGTGCGCGGGGAGGCGACCCTGGTCGACGAGCCGCTCGAGCGCGTGGGGCGCGCGGCGCCGGGCGAGTCGATCACCATCGCGGAGGGCGGGCTCGCGCGGCTGACGCTGGACTCGGGGGCGTGGTTCCTCCTCGACGCGGGCGCGAGCGCGACGGTGGTCGACGAGGCGACCGTCGGGCTCGGCGCCGGGCGCGCGTACGCCGAGGCGGGCGAGGGGGAGGAGCTGTTCCTCACTGCGGGTGAGCGCACGATCCGGGTGAGCGACGCGTCGCTCTCGGTCGAGGCCGGCGAGACGCTGTCGATCTACGTGGTGCGCGGCGAGGTGAGCTGGACCGTCGCCGACGCGCGAGGCGTCGCGCGCGCGGGCGAGCGGCTCGCGCTCACCGGATCCGCGGGGACGACCGAGCCGGTGACGCTCTGGCGCGACTGGACGGGCGGGCTCGCGCGGCCGGGCCCCGCCGACGCGCGCGGCGCCGAGGGCGTGGGCGTGCTCGAGGCGCGGGTGCCCGACGAGCTCGGGCAGGCGCGCTGGCCACTCGTCATCCGGCGCCTCGACGTGCAGGTGCAGGTCGTCGGCGATCTCGCGGTCACCGAGGTCGAGCAGGTCTTCTTCAACCCGGCCTCCGAGATGGTCGAGGGCCTGTATCGGATCCGCGTCCCCGAGGAGGCGGTGCTGCAGCGCTTCGCGGTCGATCGCGACGGGCACCTCGTCGACGGCTACGTGCGCGAGAAGGCGCAGGCGCAGGCCGCCTACGAGGCGCAGGTCTATCGGGGCTCGCAGCTCGATCCCGCGCTCCTCGAGTGGGTCGCGCCGGGGCGCTACCAGGCGCGCATCTATCCGATCCGGCCGGGCGAGACGCGCCGCATCGTGGTGCGCTACGCGGAGTGGCTCGCGCCGATCGAGGAGGGCGGGCCGCGGCTCTACCGCTACGCGATGGGCGGCGGGCGCGAGGCGCCGCGCGTGCAGGAGCTCTCCATCGCGGTCGACGTCGACGAGGCGGGCGTCGAGCGGCTGCGCGCGGGGATGGGCGCCGCGGTCGAGGGCGGGCGCGTGCGCCTGCGCCGGAGCGACTTCGCGCCGCGCGCGGACTTCTGGCTCGAGCTGCACGGACCCGCGCAGGGCCAGCGCGCGTGGCGCGCCCCGCACGAGCCGCCGCCGCGCGCGCCCGATGCGCGGACGGTGGTCGGGGAGGCCGACGAGCGCGACTACTTCTACCTCCCGCTGCGGCTGCCGGAGCGGCTGTTCGAGGACGCGCGCGCCGAGGGCGTGGATCTCGTGATCGTGGCGGACGTGTCCGCGGGGACCGACCGCGCGCACCTCGAGCTCGGCCGCAGCGTGACCGAGGCGCTGACCGCGCACCTCGGCGTGAACGACCGCGTGGCCATCGTGACCTCGGATCTCACGATCCGTCCGCTCGGTGAGGAGGCCCCGTCGCTCGGGCCCGCGAGCGCGGAGCGGATCGAGGCGCTCCTCGACGGGCTCGCGCGCGTGCCCGCGGGCGGCGCGACCGATCTCGGGGCGGCGATCGCCGCGGCGGCCGCGCTCCTCGATCCCGCGCGGCCCGGCGCGGTGATCTACGTCGGCGACGGCGCGCCCACCGTGGGCGAG
>JAYRVK010000601.1:0-1626 GCA_041918555.1 Sandaracinaceae bacterium | reverse complement strand
TTCGAGGCGCGCGGCGAGTCGACGCGCGCGGTCGAGGCCTACCAGGCCGCGCTCGAGGCGAGCCCGGACGACGTGGACCTCCTGCTCCGGCTCGGCGCGGCGCAGGTCGCTGCGGGCCAGCTCGACGCCGCCGAAGAGACGCTCGAGCGCGTGCGTCAGACGCGCCCGAACTCCGCCGAGGCCAACCACTTCATGGGCCGCGTGGCGTTCGCGCGCCGCCAGTACGCCGAGGCGCTCAATCACTTCCGGCGCGCCGTCCAGCTCGACCCCGCGCGCGGCGAGTTCCACATGTGGGTCGGCCGCGCGGCGCTCGCGAGCGGCCAGATCAACCAGCTCGCCGAGGCGCTCGCGGCCGCGGACGACGCGATCGAGCGCGATCCGAGCCTCGGCGACGCCTACTGGGTCCGCGGCGCGGTCAAGCTCCGCGCCGGCCGGCCGGCGGACGCGCTCGTCGACATCCAGCGCGCGCTCGAGCTCGTCCCGAGCCGCGCCGAGGCGTACGCGGATCTCGCGGAGGCGCACGGGCAGCTCGGCCACACCGATCAGGCGATCCAGGCCTATCAACGGGCCACGAGCGCGGACGGTGGCCAGGACGACAACGGCGAGTGGTTCTTCCGCCTCGGCCGGTTGCTCCTCGATCGCGGCCGCAACGCCGACGCGCTCCGCGCCCTGCAGCGCGCGACGCTCCTCGGCGACGCGAGCGACCCGCTCCCCGCGTGGCTCCCCGACGCGCATCGGGACCGCGGCGAGGCGCTCGAGCGCACGGGCTCGGCGCGCGAGGCGATCCCGCACTACCTCCGCTACCTCGAGCTCGCGCCGCGCAGCGCCATCGACCGCGCCGACGTGCGGCGCCGCCTCATGGACCTCGGCGAGGTCCCGCCCGACGACCGCCCGTGATCCGGGCCCGCGCGAAGACCTTCGCGCCCTCGCGGCTCGCCGCGGCGACGACCTCGTCGCGGTCGAGCGTGGTGAGCTCCGCGTCCCGGACGACCCAGCGCCCGTCGACGAACGCGTGGCGCACGTCGCTCGCGCTCGACGAGTAGACGAGCCGCGCCACCGCATCGCCGCCGGGCACGGCGTGCGGTCGGTCGAGCGCGACGACGATCACGTCCGCCTTCTTGCCGGCCTCGAGCGAGCCGACGTCCGCGTCGAGGCCGAGCGCCCGCGCGCCGTCGATCGTCGCCATCGCGAGCGCGTCCATCGCCGAGAGCGCGGCCGCGTCCGCCCGCTTGGCCTTCGCGAGGAGCGCCGCCGAGCGCAGCTCGGTGAACGCGTCGAGCCGGTTGTTGCACGGCGCGCCGTCGGCGCCGATCCCGACCACGATCCCCGCCTCGCGCATCGCGACCACGTCCGCGATGCCGCTCGCGAGCTTCAGGTTCGCGCTCGGGCAGTGGACGATCCGGGTCCCCGCCGCGGCCAGGCGCCTCATCTGCGCGCGCGTCAGCTGCACGCCGTGCGCGAGCACCACGTGTGGGCCGGCGATCCCGTACTCGGCGAGCGCGTCGACGTCGTCCATCCCGAGCTGGGCTCGCACCTCCGCCTTCTCGCCGGGGTGCTCGGCCGCGTGCGAGTGCACGAGCGTTCCGGTCGCGCGCGCGAGCTCGCCCGCTCCCCGCAGCAGGGCCT
>JAYRVK010000600.1:0-3137 GCA_041918555.1 Sandaracinaceae bacterium | reverse complement strand
GTGGCGGTGACGAGCGCGCCGGGCGCGGGCACGACGGTCACGCTCTGGTTCCCGGAGGCCGAGGACGAGGACGCGGCGGCCGCCGCCGCGACGCCCGCGGCGACGGCTCGCGCGACGAACCGCGGCGAGACCCTGCTCGTCGCCGAGGACGATCCGCACGTGCGGTGCGTCGTCCGGCGGCTGCTCGAGGGCGCGGGCTATCGCGTGATCGAGGCGGAGGACGGCGCGCGCGCGGTGGAGCTCTTCACCGAGCACGCGGACGAGATCGATCTGTGCCTCCTCGACGTGGTGATGCCCAAGCTCACCGGCCGCGAGGCCTACGAGGCGATCGTCGCGATCGACCCCGGGGTGCCGGCGGTGTTCACGAGCGGCTACTCGGCGGACGTCCTCGACGCGGACTGGCTCGCCAGGCACGGGCGCGCGCTCCTCTCGAAGCCGTACGGGGCCGCGGCGCTCCTCGACGCGGTCGGCCGCGCCCTCGCCGGAGCGCGGAGATTTCGGCGCGCGCCGCCCCCATCGTCGACAAGCGCGTCGCGCTCGACCCGCTCGCCGAGCTGCCGCGCACCGGCTGGCTCCTGCGCGGGATCCGGCCGTGCGAGTCGATCGCCGATCACAGCCACGCGGTGGCGCTCACCGTGATGCTCCTCGTCGACGCGCTCCGCGACGAGGGCGTCGCGGTCGACGGCGAGAAGGCGCTGCGCATGGCCCTCGTGCACGACGCGCCCGAGGCCAAGACCGGCGACGTGCCGATGCCGCAGAAGACGCCGGAGCTGCGGGCCGCGCTCGGGGCGCACGAGGCGGCGCTCGCCGCGCGCCTGCTCCCGGACGCGACACCGTACCTGGAGGCGGCGCGCGGCGACACGCTCGAGGCGCGCATCGTGAAGGCCGCCGACAAGCTCCAGATGATGACCAAGGCGCTGATCTACGAGCGCCAGGGCCGCGGCGACCTCCACGAGTTCTGGCAGAACGACGGGAACTTCGACGACCGCGGCCTCTCCGTCGCGCGCGAGGCGTTCGCGCTCCTGCGCGCGCGGCATGCGGATCCGGGATCGTGGGCGCTCGGGCGTTGGTAGGCTGCGCCCATGACCGAGCGTCTCCCCGTCACCGTGCTGAGCGGCTTCCTCGGCGCCGGCAAGACCACGTTGTTGAACCACGTCCTCGCGAACCGCGAGGGGCGCCGCGTCGCGGTGATCGTCAACGACATGAGCGAGGTGAACATCGACGCGGAGCTCGTGCGCGACGGCGGCCTCACGCGGCGCGACGGACAGATGGTCGAGCTGTCGAACGGCTGCATCTGCTGCACGCTCCGCGACGACCTCGTGAAGGAGGTCACCGCGCTCGCGCGCGCGGGGACCTTCGACGCGCTCGTGATCGAGTCGACGGGCATCAGCGAGCCGATCCCGGTCGCGCAGGCCTTCACGATGACCGCGGAGGACGGCACCTCGCTCGAGGAGCTCACGCGGATCGACACGATGATCACCGTCGTCGACGGATCGACGTGGCTCACGCAGTACCGCGCGGGCGATCGCCTGCGCGACCGCGGCCAGGAGGCGACGCCCGAGGACACGCGCACGGTGACGGACCTCCTGCTCGATCAGGTGGAGCTCGCCGACCTGATCCTCGTGAACAAGACCGACCTCGTGACCGAGGCGGAGGTCGAGCGCGTCGAGGCGGTGATCCATCACCTGAACCCCGGCGCCCAGCTCGTGCGGACGGAGCGCGGCGTGGTGCCGCTCTCGCTCGTGCTCGACACGCACCGCTTCGATCTCGAGGCGGCCAAGCGCCAGCCCGGCTGGCTGAAGGAGCTCGAGGGCGAGCACGTGCCCGAGACCGTCGAGTACGGGATCACGAGCTTCGTGTACCGGCGCCGCGCGCCCTTCGAGCCGATGAAGCTGCACCGCCTGTGGATGACCGATCGCCCCTTCGAGGGCGTGCTCCGCGCGAAGGGCTTCTTCTGGATCGCGACGCGCCCGGACGTGTGCTGGCAGCTCGAGATCGTCGGGCCGCGCCGCACGTGGGAGGCGATGAACCCGTGGTGGTCGGAGGGCTGGCCGACCGGCGTCCGGCCCGACGACTGCCCCGCGGATCGCTGGGACCCGCGCTGGGGCGATCGCATGCAGGAGCTCGTGTTCATCGGGATCGGGATGGACGAGGCGGACCTCGTGCGCCGCCTCGACGCGTGCCTCGTCGAGCCCGACGTCGCGGCGAGCGGTCCGCGCACGTGGTCGCTCCTCGACGATCCCTTCGGCGCGCTGCCGGAGGGCTTCGGCGTCGAGCAGCACGAGCACGGAAGCCGCGTCGAATGAGCTGACCGCGGACGCACCGCTCGTGCCTCGCGCCGCTCAGAACTGGAAGTAGATGAACGGCGTCACGTCGAGCGGGCCGAAGAGGAGCACCGCGAGCAGGCAGAGGAGCGCGAACGCGACGCCACGCGGCGTGCGGAGGGTGAAGTCGAGGTCGCGATCCCCGCGCAGCACCACGGCGGCGTGGAGCCCGGCCGCGAGCGCGAGGACGACCAACGCGTTCACCGAGTACCACGCGACGCCGCCCGCGGGGACGAGCAGCCGGTAGAGCATGTCGCGCGCGAGCTCGAACGTCGGCGCGCGGAAGAGGACCCAACAGAACATCACGAAGACGAGCGTGGCGAACCAGCCGAGGAGCTGCCCCGCGATCGAGCCGTGCTCGTCGGGCCGGCGGCCGCGAATCTCGCAGTAGCGCTTGTGGATCGCGAGCGCGAGCCCGTGCGCCGCCCCCCACGCCACGAACGTCCAGTTGGCGCCGTGCCACAGCCCGCCGAGGAGCATCGTGATGAACAAGTTGCGGTAGGTGGCGGCGGTCCCGCCGCGGTTGCCCCCGAGCGGGATGTAGAGGTAGTCGCGCAGCCACGTCGACAGGCTGACGTGCCACCTCCGCCAGAACTCGGTGATGTTCCGGCTGCGATAGGGGTGGGCGAAGTTCTCGGGCAGATCGAACCCGAGCATGCGCGCCGAGCCGATCGCCATGTCGCTGTAGGCCGAGAAGTCGTAGTAGATCTGCCCCGTGTACGCGAGCGTCGCGAGCCAGCAAGTCGTGCTGTCGTGGTGGAGCGGGCTCGCGAAGACCGGATCGGCGTACCCCGCGAGGGTGTCGGCGAAGAG
>JAYRVK010000599.1:0-2362 GCA_041918555.1 Sandaracinaceae bacterium | reverse complement strand
TGACGTCGGCGAACGTGCCGTTCGACGCGGTCCCGCTGCGCGATCACCTGGCCTGGGATCTCCCCGCGATGGTCGCTCGCATGAGCGCCAAGACCCGGGTCACGTTCGTGGCGAACCCGAACAACCCGACGGGCGCCCACGTCGGGCGGCGCGAGCTCGAGGCGTTCCTGCGCGACGTGCCCGCGCACGTGCTCGTCGTGATCGACGAGGCTTACGTGGAGTTCGCCGACGCCGCCGACTACGTCTCGTCGCTCGAGCTACGCGAGCTGCGCGAGCGGCTGATCGTGCTGCGGACGTTCTCGAAGGCGTACGCGCTCGCCGCGCTGCGAGTCGGCTACGCGATCGGCCGTCCCGAGGTCGTCTCCTACCTCCACCGCACGCGCGCGCCGTTCAACGTGGGGACGCTCGGTCAGGTCGCGGCGCGCGCCGCGCTCGCGGACCCTGCGCACGTCGCGGAGTACGTCGCGCAGAACCGCGCGGAGCGCGCGCGCGTGAGCGCCGCGCTGACGGCGCTCGGCCTGCGGGTCGCGCCCAGCCAGGCCAACTTCGTGTGGGTCGACTTCGCGCGCGACAACAAGACCATCTACGAGCGCATGCTGCGCATGGGCGTGATCATCCGGCCGATGCCGAGCCCCGGGAACACGTGGCTCCGCGTCACCATCGGGCTGCCCGAGGAGAACGATCGGTTCCTCGGCGCGGCGCGGGAGCTCGTCGGCTGATGCGGCGCTTCCGCGTGCGGGGTCCGGCCAAGGCGCTGCGCGGCGCGGTGCGGGTGCCCGGGGACAAGTCGATCGGGCATCGCGCGCTGATGTTCGCGTCGCTCGCCGAGGGGCGCTCGATCGTCCACGGGCTGAGCGCGGGGCTCGACAACCGCTCGACCGCGGAGCTCTTCCGCGACCTCGGCGTCGGCGTGGAGCTCGGCGACGGCTTCGCGCGCGTCGACGGCGTCGGGCTCCACGGCCTCACGATGTCGAAGAAGCCGCTCGACTGCGGCAACAGCGGGACGACGATGCGCCTGTGCACGGGGCTCCTCGCGGGCCAGCGCTTCGGCTCGACGCTGATCGGTGACGAGTCGCTCACGCGCCGGCCCATGCGCCGCGTCGTCGAGCCGCTGCGCGCGCGCGGCGCGCACGTCGCGGGGCGGAGCGGCGAGAGGCCGCACGAGGTGTATCCGCCGCTGTCGATCGCGCCGCTCGTCGAGGGCGAGGCGCTCGGGCCGCTCGAATACGCCTCGCCGATCGCGAGCGCGCAGGTGAAGAGCTGTCTCTTGCTGAGCGGGCTCTACGCCGACGGCGTCACCGCGATCCAGGAGCCGGTGGTGAGCCGCGATCACACCGAGCGCATGCTCGGCGCGCTCGGCGTGCCGATCCAGGCGGTCGGGCCGATGGTCGTGCTCGATCCGGGCGGCTGGGATCGGCGCTGGCCGGGCTTCGAGTGGACGGTGCCCGGCGACATCTCGGGCGCGGCGTTCGTGTTCGCGGCGGCCACGATGGTCCCCGGCTCCGACGTCACGGTCGAGGGCGTCGGCCTCAACCCGACGCGCACCGGGATCCTCGACGCGCTCCGCGCGATGCGCGCCGACCTCCGGTTCCTGCCCAAGGGCGACGCGGCGGGCGGCGAGCCGTGCGGCGACGTGCAGATCGTGCACCGCCCGCTCGCCGCGACGATGACCGCGGGCGAGATGCTCACGCGGATGATCGACGAAGTGCCCGCGTTCTGCGCGATCGCCGCGACCGCGCGGGGCCGGAGCGACGTGCGCGACGCGCAGGAGCTCCGCGTGAAGGAGAGCGACCGCGTGAAGACGAGCGCCGAGGTCCTCGAGGCGTTCGGAGTCGACTGCACGGAGCTGCAAGACGGCTTGCACGTGCACGGCGGCGCTCGGCTCGAGGGCGCGCACGTCGCGAGCCAAGGCGATCACCGCATCGCGATGATGGCGGCGGTGCTCGGCCTCGTCGCCCACGGCGAGACGCTCGTGGACGACGTCGAGTGCGTGGCCACGAGCTTCCCCGCGTTCGCCGAGACGCTCGCGTCGCTCGGCGCGGACGTCGTCGAGGAGGACGCGCGGTGAGGGGCGCGATCGTGGCCATCGACGGGCCGGCGGGCGCGGGCAAGAGCACCGCGGCGCGGCTCCTCGCGGAGCGCCTCGGCTACGTGCTGATCGACACGGGCGCGCTCTACCGCGCGGTCGCGCTCGCCGCGAAGGAGCGCGGCGTGAGCTGGGACGACGGCGAGGCCCTGGGGCGGCTCGCCACGGGCCTCGAGCTCCGGTTCGTGCCACCGACCGCGCGCGGCGGGCGGCCCCCGCTGCTGCTCGACGGGGTGGATCGGAGCAAGGACATCCGCGCGCCGGACATCTCGCAGG
>JAYRVK010000598.1:0-5512 GCA_041918555.1 Sandaracinaceae bacterium | reverse complement strand
TCGCGCCGTCGCGCTCGCCGCCCCCGCCGGGCGCGCGGACGCGCCCCGCGTCGGGGCCGCGCTCGCGCGCGCCCGCCGCGCCGCGCGCGAGCGCCCCGCGCGCGCGCGGCGCCGCGCAGGTGCCGAGGCTGCCCGCCTCCGCGTCGGCCGGCACGGCGGGCGGCGACGCGCATGCGACGAGGGCCGCCCCGAGCCCCGCGGCCCGGAGCGACCTCGGACCCGTGCGCGTGTGCGGCCGCGGCACCCGACGAGAGTACCGCGGCCGCCCGCGCGCGTCAGCGAGCGCACGCCTCCACACAGCTCCCGCTCGCTCCGCACGCGCGCGAGGCGCACTGATCGTGGAGGAAGCACGGCGCGCCGACCGCGAGCGGCGCGGTGCACCCGCCGCCCTCGCCGCCGACCGTCGGCGTCCCGCAGGCGAGCCCCGCGTCGCAGGAGCCATCGGGGCGGCACGGCTGTCCCGCGCCGCCGGCCGCGGCGCAGCGATCGTCGCTCCCGCACGCGAGCCCGTTCGCGCACTCGCCGAACACGCACGCCTCGCCCGCGTCGGGCCCCGGCTGGCACGTGCCGGTGTTGAAGTCGCACGAGAGCCCGAGCGCGCAGTCGCCCGAGAAATTGCAGTTGTCACCCCGCGCGCCGGGGGCCTGGCAGCGGTCCTCGAACGACGCGTCGAGGCGGCACACCGTCCCGCCCGGGCACTTCAGCGGCGCCGACGCGTTGCACGGATCGCCCATCGCGAGCGCGCTCGCGCACGCGCCGCCGACGCAGGTCCGCGACGCGCAGTCCTCGTGGGACGCGCAGCTCGCGCCGCTCGCCTTCGGCGTCACGCACGTCGCGTCGATGCAGGTGAGCCCCTCGACGCACCCGCCGGTGCAGCGGGAGCCGGGGCAGGTCGTCGAGCACGTCTCGCCCATGCGGCCGAGCGGCTGGCACACGTCCGGGCCGTCGCGCGTCTCGCTCGCGCAGAGCGCGTCGGCCGCGCACGGGCGCTCGTGGTGATCGCACGCCTCGCCCGCGCCGACGGGTCGCCGGCACGTCCCCGAGCACACGAGCCCCGCCGCGCACTCCTCGTCGCGCGCGCAGTCCGCGCCGACGTCGCCGAGCGCTACGCAGGTGCCCGGGCACTGGAACGGGTTGCCCCCGCAGAAGCCCCCCTCGCACACGTCGCCCGCGAGGCAGGTCTGGCCGAGGGCGCGCGTGCTCGACATCGGCGTGCCGCCGTCGGGCGGCGTCGGCGCGCTGCCGTCCGGTCCGGGCGCGACCGCGCCGTCGGTGCCGGGCGCGATCCCGGCGTCGCGAGCGGGTGGCGTCGAGGGCGACGGCTCGCACGCGAGGAGCCACAGCGCGGGCGCGAGCCACAGGACCATCCGCGGGCCGGAGAACCACGTCAGTTTACTTTGCATCGTATGAACCCTCCTGAATCTCTGCCGTTCACTCGAGCCGGTGCACGTCGAGGCCCGCGGGGTACGCGTAGCCGACGTGGCGATCGAAGCCGGACGCGAGGACGAGCACGGGCCCGGTCGCGATCAGCCGGTGCACTCCATCGCGCTGGATCCCGGGGCGCACCTGGTCGTCGCCCGGGCCGAGCACGTCGGGCTCGGAGAGCTGGCAGGTGTGGACCACGAGATCGGGCGCGAGCTCGGCGCGCTCGCACCGCTCGGGCGGGAGCGGCGCGCCGTCGAGGAGCATCCCGACCTCGGGCGCCGCGACGAGCGACACGAAGTCGAACGCATAGTGGAGCGGGGTGAGGAACGCGATCCGATCGCGGTACTGCTCGACGGGCGGGACGATCACGATCGACGGGTCGCCGCCCGGCCACTCGATCGGCACCCCCGCCGCTTCCTGCGACGCGGCCGCGATCATCACGGAGACGGGCGCGTCGGCCTCGATCGTCACGTGCGCGCGCGTCGCGAAGGTGTGCGCGCGGCCGCGCTCGAGGGTGAAGCGATCGTCGGGCGCGGGCGCGCTGGTCGTCACGGTGGTGGTGCCGGCCTCGGTCGCGAGGACGCGGATCCACTGCGGCTCGTCGACCATGGTGAGCCCCGCCGTAGCCGGATCGCCGACGTACGCGCGGCCGATCGCGCGCGAGCGCGACGGGAGCCAGGGCACCGCGAAGCGCTGCCCGAGCGCGTGGTCCGGCAGGAGCTGCTCCTCGAGGTGATCGCAACAGCAGAGGCGCTCGGACGCGTGCTCGACCGCGGGCACGTCCGCGCACTCGCTCCCCGTGAACACCGCGACGGGCGCGTCCGACGTCACGACCACGCCCGTGAGATCGGCGCCGCGGCGCGTGGTCTCGAGGTTCAGCACGTCGAGCGGCCCGAGGTCGGCCTCGACGACGAGCCCCTCGGCGACCTCGCCGAGCACGTCGAGCGTGCCGCGCGCGACGTCGACGCCGGGCGGCAGCGCGACGGTCACGTGCGTCGGCGCCGCCGCGGCGACGGTGAGGAACGCGCGGCCCTGCTGCGGCCTCGCGGGCTCGTCGTCGCCGAGCGTCTGCGGCCAGCCGATCACGGTGGTGCGATCCCCGAGCGCGTGCGTGGGCAGGAGCAGCGACGCGTCGTCCGAGAACGCGCCGACGTTCGCGAACGGGTTGAGCTGGTACCCGATGATCGGGAGCGAGCTGCGCACGCGGTACGCGCGGCGGCCGAGCGCGCTGTGCGCCACCGTTCCGTCGGCCTGCGTTCCGTCGACCTCACGCGCGGGGAGCGGGACGAGCTCGACGTCGTCCGGCTCGACGACCACCTCGGCCACCACGCGCGGGCTCGCGGGGCCGCCCGCCGGGCCGTCGTCGGCCTCGATCACCACGCGGGCCGCGTGCTCGCCGGGGTTCGAGAGCGCGAGCGCGTACTGCTGCGCCGCGGCGTTCGCGATCGCGTCCGCGTAGTTGTCGAGGTCGACCGCGAGGAGCTCGCAGCCCTCGTAGCCGTGGGCCTCGGCGGCGAGCGCGCAGGCCGAGACGCACGCGCCCGCCGAGCACACCTCGCCGGCCCCGGGGTCGCACACCGCGACCTCGTGCTCGCCGCTCCCGTCGGCCGCGCACGCGAGCGCGCGCCGTCCGTCGCAGCGCGTGCGGCCCGGCGCGCACTGCAAGCAGCCTTGCAGGGGTACACACGCGAGGCCCTGCGCGGCGCAGTCGATCGAGGCGTCGTGTCCCGTGCTCGGGTCGCAGGCGATCGCGACGTCGCCCTCGCAGCGAGCCGTCGAGTCCCCGCACGGCGGGACCTCGCCCCCGACGGTGCAGCCCGCGAGCGCGAGCGCGAGGAGCGCGGCGCGGCTCATCGCTCGCCTCCCACGTGGAGGTGCCACGCGTGCGTCTCGGCGCGCGCGACCCAGCCGTAGCGGAACCAGATCGTGCGCCAGTCCACGTCCTCGATCCGCGGCCGCTCGAGCTCGAGCGCGTCGTAGTCGACGAGGAGCGCGCCGTCCGGGAGCGCGGGGAACGCGGCGTCGAGCGAGGCGTCGGGCACCCGGACCGCGCCGAGGTCGCCGCGCACCACCGCCCGCGCGAGGATCGTCTCCTCGCGGCGCACCGTGACGAGCACGACGCTCGGCACCGGGCCGTCGTACGTCCAGCGCAGCGCGCCCTGCGCGGGCCACGGCGTTCCGAGCTCGGCCTCGGGCCGGGGCACCGCGAGCCACGCGGGCACGTCGAGCTCGCCCATCGCGCCCGTGAACCGCGGCGTCGCGAGGACCGAGCGCGACGTGAGCGGCGCGTCGAGCGCCGCGCCGCTGTGCGCGACGAGCGAGAGGTGCAGGCGCGCGCCCGGCGGCAGCGTGTCGAAGCGCGGGAGCCCCTCGAGGATCAGCGCGTCCTCGGCCGTGGTGCCCATGCCCGCGCCGTCGCCGCGCAGGCGCCCGCGCTCGATCACGCTGGCCGCGCCGAGCTCGACCCGCGCGCGGACCGACCAGCGATCCGGCGCGCCCGACGCGACGAGCGCGGCGGTGCCGAGCGGCGCCACGCGCACGCGCGCGTCGAGCGGCGTGGCCATGTCGACGTCGATCCCCTGCACGCGATCCCCCGGCAGCGCGTGCACGCCGGGGCGCACGCCGAGGAGGTAGGGGGTGAACGAGCCGTCGGCGTGCTCGAGACCGGCGAGCGCGAACACCGCGAAGGTGCCGTGCTCGACGATCGCGCGGTACGGGTAGCCGTCTTCCGCGACCACCCCTTCGGAGGCGGCCGGGGGGAGGCCGTCGGGGAGGGTGGAGGGTTGCAGGGAGTCTCCGAAGGGTCGGGACGTGGTGCGGAAGACATGGGCTACCCGCCGCTCGCCCGCGCCGGGCTCGGGGACGCCGGCCCACGGATTGCGCCCGAACTCGGACGGACCCGGGAACCGGAGGTGCCCCTCCACCGACGCGGGCGCGGGACCCCCGAGGGCCCCGCTCGCGAACGGATCCGGCGCGCACGCGCGACGGATCCCGCAATCTTCGTTGGCCTCGAGGAGGACCGTGACGCTGCGCGCGTCGACGCCCGCGAACGTCACGCTCGCGAAGCAGTCGCGGCCGACGTGCACGGTCACCGGCCCCGCGAGCCCGTCCGCCGACACGACCGCCTGGCCCTCGGCGTCGGTGGTCCCGCGCGGCCCGTCCTCGATCACCACGCGCGCGCCCTCGACGGGCTCGCCGCGACAAGACGCGTTGCGAACGTGCACGCGGACCTCGTCCTCGATCGGCCCGCCGCCGAGCCCGCCCCACGCCGCGTCCTCGGGCGCCACGAACGCGAAGGCCTCGCGCGCGACGAGGACGTCGGCGCCGGTCGTCACCGCCACGTCGACGCGCCCCTCGCCGGGCGGCGTCACGCAGCTCAAGTGCTCTGCGTCCTCGACCTCGACCTCCGCGCACGGCCCCTCCCCGACGCGCACCGTGGTGCTCGCGTCGAAGCGCGTCCCGCGCCCCGTCACGCGCAGCCGCGTTCCGCCCGCGGTCCCGCCCTCCACGGGATCGACGTGGAGCGCCTCGTAGGTGAACCCCGGATCGAGCGCCGCGACCTCGCCGCCCTGCAGCACCTCGACGAGCGCCGGTCCCGGTGTCCCGGGCGGCACCCGCACCAGGAGCCGGCGCGCGTCGACGAACGCCGTCTCGGCGGGCCGCCCCCCGATCTGCACGCTCGCCCCCTCGGCGAATCCCTCGCCGCGCACGCCCACCTCGGCCCCGCCCTCGAAGGACCCGTGATCGGGCGCGAGCCGCGCGATCGACAGCGACGCCGCCGGCCCCGCGTCCGGCAGCGCCGGCCCCGCGTCGGGCGCGGGCGCCCCCGTGTCCGGGTGCACCCCGCCCCCGTCGGGATCGACCGGGATCCTGGGCGGCGACCCGCACGCGGCGAAGCACGCCGCAACGAAGCTTGCGTAGTAGAGTGAGCGCGGCATCGATCCCGTCCACAGCGAGCCCCGTGCCAGGGCCATCGCAGCTTCGGAATTCCAGGGGTCCCGTGCGAGTTGGAGCGCCCGTGCACCAACCCCGGGTCGCGTTGTCCCCGGGTGGTCCGATGGGGAGTGGCGGCTCCGGTCGTGCAAGC
>JAYRVK010000597.1:0-4678 GCA_041918555.1 Sandaracinaceae bacterium | reverse complement strand
GAGGCGTCTCGGCGCGCGCGCTTCGCGCGGGCGTCGGTGGGCTGCGAACTGCGCAGGAGAGGCCTCGAAGTCGCCCGTGGGATCTGACCGCGATCAGGGACTATCCCTCGGCTTCTAACCCAATTGGGCTAGGTCACGGGGCATCGTCATGGCCAATGATGGTCTTGAAGATCGCCTCATGTTCTGCCATTGTCTTCCTGTCTGTCTGTTGGTTGGAATGCGGCTCCGATTCGCGCTGATTATGGGTGCAAGCATGCTTGCGCCATCGATCGCCGTCGCGGGCGGTGCGACGCGCTTCTCCGGCGCGTTCTGCGTCGGAACCGATGACGAGGACGACATCTCGCGTGCATGGGGCGCGGCGAGCGCCTCCAACATCGACCCCGACGCGGACCAGCGCGACATCAACCGCGGGAGCTGGGTCAACGCTCGCTCGAGCACGACGTGGTTCTACTGCGCCGTGCACGGAGCCCCGCCCAGCGCGCAGCGCGTGGACGGATCGACGATCACGGAGGGCCACGTGCGCGTCTACGACGGAAGCAGCTCGGTGGGCTTCGAGGCCTACCTCTGCCTCTCCGCGGACGGTCTGAACTCGGCCTACTCCTGCGGCGGCAACGACACCACGACGACGTCGTTCACCGGGTACGACACGCTCCTGCTCTCCCCGCCGAGCGGGACGTTCTACAGCGACTCGAACATCTACTTCCGCGTGAAAGCGCCACCGTGGTCCTACGTCGCCGCGTACAGCGCGATCGACGACTCGTGAGGATCGCCGTGCGTACCATCGCCATTTCACTCCGATGCCTCGTGCTGCTGTCGCTGCTCATATCCGGCTGCTACGAAGTCCGCACCGAGCCGCGCACCCTGACCCTCGACGGGTCGATTCCGCCCGTCGATGCGCTCACGGGCACGTCGCCATCCGCCTGCTTCCCGACGGGCGCGGACACGCTGCTCCTCGGGCCCGAGCCGGGGTGTCTGGAAGTGACGATCGGCGGGAGTGGCGACGGGGAAGATCCGATCCCCGCGCGCGGCACACCACTGCGGATGGTGAATACCAACACGAGTGAGCTTCAAGTGCGCCTCGAGCTCCAGTCGCGCTGCGGATCCAGTACGAGCCCCTACATGGTCACTTGGTTGCAGGAGCACTGCGACCGAGGCCAGTCCGTGGTGGGCCAGTGTGGCGACGAGCCCCCCGATGACGTGGTGGAGGTGCCCTTCGACGAGTTGGCCCAGGACGGCATCCTCGAGGCCCTCGTCGGCGGCGAGGGCGTCTCCATCCACTTCACGGCGTGCGCGATCCGGCGGCGGTGAATGGCCGCCGCGCGGCGCGCGCCCTGGCGACCGCGCTGCTCTTGTCCGGCTGCTACGACCAGCACGTCGAGCCGCGGACCTTCGTCGCCGACGGCTCCGTCCTGGCCGGTGATGCGTTCACCGGAGCCTCACCGTCCTCCTGTTTCCCTCGCGGTGCGGACACGGTGGTGATCGGGCCGGGCCCCGGCTGCGTGGAGGCGAGCGTGCAGGGCGAGCCCTTCGAGATCGGCCTGCCCGCGACGGGCCGCCCGATCCGCTTCGTCGACGCGACCGAGGGCGCGCTCCGCGTGACGCTCGAGCTCCGGGTGCAGTGCGTCCCGAGCCGCGAAGGCGGCTGGGAGATCACGTGGCTCGTCGACGCGTGCGACAGCGGGCCGCTGACCGGCGGGGGCTGCGCCGAGGAGTGGGGCCCGCTCCTCCCGGTCGCCTTCGACGCGATGAGCGCGGGGGGCGTGCTCGAGGCGCTCGTCGCGGGCGATCGCGCGGTCGCGCACTTCACCGCGTGCGCGAGCCCGCGCTGAAGCCGCTCGTCCGTCGTGAGAAAAAGCGTCGTCGGAGGGCTCGCGCGGGTCGATACTGTGGCCGCTCGGCGGAAGCATCGCCGGCGCATCACGAGGTGTCCCGTGCGCCCTTCTCTTCGCTCCCTCTTCCTCGCGTCGCTCCTCCTCGGCTGCGACGGCAACATGCCGCTCGACGGCGGGCTCGACGCCGAGGCGCCCGACGCCGGGCCCATCGAGCCGGCGTCGCTCGCGCACTGCACCTTCGAGGCCGCGCCGCCGACCGGCGGGGCCGGCGGCACCGTGACCTCGGGCGCGCTCCGCGCAGGCGTCGCGGAGGCGTTCCTCGACCTGCCGCTCGGCACCGCGGTCGGCTCGTACACCGCGCGCGCCGAGAGCTTCGGCTACCAGGGCTTCATCCCGCGCCCCGACGATCGCCGCACGCTCCTCGCCAACGCGTTCGCGCCGTCCGTCGGGCTCGAGACCATCCCGCGCATCCGCGGGCTCGCGCTCGAGGCCGGCGGCGAGACGGTCGTGATCCTCAAGGTCGATCTCTCGCTCAGCTACCAGGGCTTCGTCCACGACGTGGAGGCCGCGCTCGGGCCGCAGTTCTCGGGCAAGGTGATCGTCGCGACGAGCCACTCGCACAGCTCGTTCGGGAACTACACCGGGCACAGCGGCATGAAGGTCGGCTTCGGCGATCTGCGCGGCACGGTGTACTCCGCGCTCATCGACCAGCTCACGGAGGTCGCGCGCGACGCGATCGCGGCGCTCGAGCCCGCGCGGATCGGCTTCACGCGGAACGACGGCTTCGACCCGGACAACCGCGTGAACAGCGATCGGCGCGGCGAGAACGACGAGCTCGCGGGCGGGTCCTTCGACGACCACCAGCTCTTCCTGATCCGCGTCGACGACATGGCCGGCGCGCCGATGGCCGCGATCCCCGTGTTCGGGATGCACGGGATCGTGCAGGACGCCGACAACACGCTCATCTCGACCGATGCCCCGGGGGCCGTCGAGCGCGTGCTCGAGGAGAGCTTCGACTCCGAGGTGCTCGTGATGCACCTCCAGGGCGCGGGCGGGGACTGCTCGCCGCGCGGGCGCGACGCGACCGACTGCTCGGGAGCCGACGTGTGCACGGACTTCGCGCGCGCCGAGACCGTCGGACAGTTCGCGCTCGCCGAGGTGCGCGCCGCGTGGGAGGCGGCCGGCGCGGACATGCAGTCCGAGGTCGAGCTCGAGATGCTCACGCGCACGGTCCCCCTCGGCCCCGACTGGCGCACGTTCCGCATCCGCGACGGCGCGCTCGAGTACGCGGAGTTCAACCCGCGGCGCTACGCGGACGCGGTCGTGTACGACGAGTCCGGCAACCTCGTCTCGCCGATCGACGAGTTCAGCGCGCCCCACGGCGCCGCGCTCTGCGGGGCGGGCGACGACCTCGGCTTGCGGGTCTCGCGCGCGCTCTTGCGCGGCACCGAGACGCTCGATCAGTACTCCTACTACAACTGCCTGAAGGTCGATCAGATCGTCACCGTCCTCTCCACCATCGTGGACGTGCCGTTCGAGCCGACGCCCCTCTGCGAGACCACGTCGACGACGGTCAGCGCGCTGCGCATCGGCGACTGGATGATCGGCACGCTCCCCGGCGAGCCGATCACGCTGCTCCGCGATCACGCGCAGACGCTCTCGCCGGTGCCCCCCGAGCGGACCATCATCGTCGGCTACGCGCAGAACCACGGCGGGTACCTGCTGCGTCCCGAGGACTGGCTGAGCGGCGGCTACGAGCCGAGCATCTCGTTCTGGGGCCCGCTCGAGGGCGAGTACGTCGCCGAGCAGCTCGGTCGCGTGATGCAGCTCGCGGCGACGCCCGAGCGCGAGGACGGCAACGCCGAGGGCATCGCGCACCCGGCGGTGCCTCGCATCAGCGACGACTTCCCGATCGACGACGCGCCGCTGGCGGGCACCGTGCCGGCCGCGGTGCCGGCGTACCTCCTCGCGCACCGCTTCCAGACCCTGACCCGGATCCAGCCGGAGCCGACGGTCGCGCGCCTCGACAACGTGTTTTTCACTTGGATCGGCGACGACCCGGTGCGTGGCACCGCGCGCGTCACGATCGAGCGCGAGGTCGCGCCGGACACGTGGGAGACGGTCGCGCGGCGCAGCGGCCGCCCGGTGATGGACGGCGATCTCCTGCTCACGTGGACCCCGGACCCGATCCTCCAGGAGGCCGGCGTCGCGCGCACGCACTACTACACGGTCGAGTGGCAGGTCGCCGCGCCGATGGGGATGCCCGGGCTCGAGTCGCTCGCGGGCCGGCGCGGGATGCCGCTGGGGCGCTATCGCTTCCACGTCGTGCACCCCGGCTACGACCTCACGAGCGATCCCTTCGAGGTGGTCGCGGCGACGCTCGACGCGGCGGTCGAGATGGCCGGCGTGGACGCGAACGTCACGCTGAGCGTCACGACGCCCGCGGGCTATCGCCTGCTGGACATGGACGGCGCGATCAGCAACCAGGCCGTCCCGATCCGCAGCGGCGCGGTCGAGGTCGTGATCACGCCGTCGGGCGGGCCCGCGCGCACCGAGATGCTCGCGACCGACGAGAGCGGGCGCGTCACGATCCCCGGCGCGGCCGGGGCGATGGTCGCGATCACCGACGAGTACGGGAACTCCGTCACGCTCTCGCTCTGAGTCTCCGAGGGGGCTGCGCGCCCCCTCCCCCAACGCGCGCAGAGCGCGCGCCGGGGCCCCCTCCCTCGTCCGAACGCGCTGGCGCGCGTTCGCTCCCCACGCTCCGCGTGGGGACCCCCTCGGCCGACGGCCGGCGCTACGCGCCGGCCTGGCCTCGATCGATTTATCGACACCCTCTGAGTCTT
>JAYRVK010000596.1:0-2992 GCA_041918555.1 Sandaracinaceae bacterium | reverse complement strand
CGAACTCCCTCGTCTATCAGTAGCACGACCGCCCCCTCGCTCCGCTGCGGGGCGAGGAGCGGGCGCTCGACTAGGACGCGATCGTGTACGAACGCGGCGTCGTGGGCGGGGCCGCGATCGACCGCCTCGCTCAGATCGGCCGCGCCCGCGACGGTCTGCGCGAGCACGTCCCGCACGAGCTGGGTGTAGAGGAGCTGCTTGCCGTACTCCCACTCGTAGAGGGACTTCGACTCGTCGAGGCCCTCGTAGCACTGCAGCCGGAGCAACGACGTCCCGCGCGCGCGCGCCACGGCCTTGGCGAGCTCCGTCTTGCCGACCCCGGGCGGCCCCTCGATCAGGAGCGGGCGTCCGAGCGCGCCGGCGAGCCACGCGACCGTGACGGTGTCGCGATCCGCGAGGTAACCGACTCCGTCGAGGGCCGCGGCCATCGCGTCGACGCTCGGGAACGGCGGCTCGATCGGGGGCTCGCTCATGCGGATCTCAATCGAGCAAGATCCGGCACACCGCGCCGACGTCCTCCGCGCTCGCGAGGGGACCACAGCAAACCCAATTGTCGGGCAGCTCGATCCCGAGGGCGCCGAGGCGATCCTCGAGGTCCGCGCGCTCGCCCCACAAGACGATGCGCGCCTCGTCGGGCAGCTCGGGGCCGAGCGCGAGGAGCGTCTCGACGCTCACCACCGGGCGGCGGCAGTCGATCACGACGAGGTCGGTCTCGCGGTGCCCCAGCTCGTCGAGGATCTCGAGCGCGTCGTGCGCCGCGTGCACCAGCGCCACGCCGGCGAGGGCGCGGCTCATCTCCGAGAGGCCGCTCGGATCGAGGCTCGCCACCGCGACGACGGGCAGGTGCGCGGGCGCGGGATCGGTGGCGAACAGCGGGCCCCGCCCCGGGGGGTGCGAGGTGATCAGCGGCGGCCCGGAGCCGACCGTGACGGCCGGGAACTCGTCGGCCGCGGGCGGGCGCGAGGGCCGGACGCTCGAGATCTCCTGCGTACGCACGAGCTCGGCCACGGGGCGCAGCTGCTCCTCGAGCGACTCGGCCGCGCCGAGCCCGAGCACCTGCTCGGCCGCCGCGAAGAGCGGACCCTGCACGAAGTCGGCGACCTCGGGGCCGCGCTCCGGGATCCGCTCGGCGCGCGCCCAGCGCAGGGCGAGGGCGACGACCGCGTTGCGCACCTTGGGCACCGCCAGCGCGTCGATCGCCTCCACGATCGCGCGCTCGACCAATCCAGCGGAGGGCGCGTTCTGCAACCCGCGCAGCTTACGGGACGGGTCCGGGCCGATCCATAGGGGTGCTCCCCCTCACGGCGCCCCTTGCCTCGGAGTTGAAAACGATTATCAGTTAGCCGTGGACGACGGAACGACCGCCACCCTCGACGAGCTCCCCGTGGGCGCGGGAGGCACGGTCGTGGAGGTGCGCTGCGAGCGCGCGATCGCGCGGCGCCTGATGGAGATGGGCTTGCTCCCGGGGACGCGCGTCGCGGTGGTGCGGGTCGCGCCCCTGGGTGATCCGATCCAGCTGCGCCTGCGGAGCTACTCGCTGTCGATCCGGCGCCACGAGGCCGCCGGGATCGTGCTCTCGGACGTGCGCGAGTCGGTCACCGCCCCCGCGGTGGCGGAGCGGGCGGCGTCGTGATCGCGGCGCCGGCCCTCGCGCGCCGGCCGCGGATCGCGCTGGCGGGGAACCCGAACGCGGGCAAGACGACGCTCTTCAACGCGCTCACCGGCGCGTCGGCCCGCACCGGCAATTACCCCGGCGTCACCGTCGAGCGGCGGAGCGGCGACTGGCGCCTGCCGGGCGGGCTCGAGGTCGACGTGCTCGACGTGCCGGGGACCTACAGCCTGAGCGCGCGCTCGCCCGAGGAGCAGGTCGCGGTCGACACCGTGCTTCCGCCCGACGGTCCGCCGCCCGACGCGGTGATCGTGGTCGCGGACGCGGGCGCGCTCGAGCGCCACCTCTACCTCGCGCAGCAGATCATCGACGCGGGCGTGCCCGTGATCCTCGCGCTCAACCTGATGGACGAGGCGCAGCGGGCGGGTGTCCAGATCGACGAGGGCGGCCTCGCGAAGGCGCTCGGGGTGGAGGCCATCCCGCTCGTCGCGACCAAGCGCGAGGGGGTCGAGGCGCTCGGCGCCGCGGTGCTGCGCGCGCTCGAGCGGCCCCCGGCCGATCGCGCCCCCGAGCCGCTCGACCCCGCGCTCGCGCCGTACGTCGAGCCGGTGGAGGCGTGGCTCGCGTCGCAGCGGCCGAGCGGGCCCCCGGCGGTGCGCCGCGCGCGCGCGCTCTGGGCGCTGCTCTCGCTCGGCGGCGACGAGCTCGAGCACGTGGACCCCGGGCTGCGCGACGTCGTGACCGCCGCGCAGCGCGCCGCCGCCGACGCCGGCGTGAACCTCGATCAGGAGATCATCGCGGCACGCTACGCGCGGCTCGACGAGCACATGCGCTTCGTGGTCTCGGCGCCCTCGGACCGCAGCGCCTCGTGGACCGAGCGCCTCGACGGCGCGCTCACGCACCCGGTGCTCGGGATGCTCGTGTTCGCGGTCGTGATGCTCGTGCTGTTCGAAGCGCTCTTCAGCTGGTCCGACCCGCTGATCACCGGCATCGAGCTCGCCGTCGCGTGGACGCAGGGGATCGCGGCGGCCGCGCTCCCCGACGGGCCCGTCGAGGGGCTGCTCGTCGACGGAGTCATCGCGGGCGTCGGGAACGTCGTGGTGTTCGTCCCGCAGATCGCGCTCCTCTTCGCGTTCATCACGCTGCTCGAGGACAGCGGCTACCTGGCGCGGGTGGCGTTCGTGATCGATCGCTTGATGCGGGGCGTCGGCCTCCACGGCAAGGCCTTCGTCCCGCTGCTCAGCGGCTTCGCGTGCGCGATCCCCGCGGTGATGTCGACGCGCACGATCGAGAGCCGCAAGGACCGGCTCGTCACGATGCTCGCGCTCCCGTTGATGAGCTGCAGCGCGCGCCTGCCCGTGTACGCGCTCGTCATCGCGGTGG
>JAYRVK010000595.1:0-2725 GCA_041918555.1 Sandaracinaceae bacterium | reverse complement strand
GTGGGGACCCCCTCGGCCGACGGCCGGCGCCGCGCGCCAGCCTGGCCTCGATCGATTCATCGACACCCTCTGGTCTGGGCTCTCGCCCCTGCTCATGCGCGGGTCCTCTGCTCATGCGATCGACCCCCGCGCAGCTTCGCAGAACCTGCAAGGAACCAAGCCGCTTCGCGGCAGTGACCCCGTCCGCCATCGGCTGCGTCGACGCGAAGTGCACCGGCGAGGAGCTCGCCCGCATCGGCTGACGCGCGCAGCTGCGTGGTAGCGTACACGCCGAAGACGTGCCGGGGACCGTCAGCGCCAAGACCGTTCGGGCCGCGCTCGGCGTCGCGCGCAGCATGGGGCTCGACCCGGCCGCGCTCGCGGTGCGCTACGAGCTCACGGGCGCGATGACCGACGTCGACGCGCGCTTTCCGCACCGTGCCTGGCTCGGCCTCTGGCAGGAGCTCCAGCGCGAAGCGGGCGGCGCCGCGATCGGCATCCGCGCCGCCGAGCACCTCCCGTTCGGTCACTGGGACGTGATCGACTACCTGCTCGGCACGAGCGAGACGTTCGAAGTCGCGATCCGGCGCTTCGAGCGCTACTTCGCGATCATCTCGACCGGGGCGACGCACACCGTCGAGCGGAGCGGCGACGACGTGCTCCTCGTGCGCCGCTACGCCGACAACGCGCACATCCGGCTGCTCGCGCCCGCCGAGTTCGCGTTCGCGGCGACGATCTCCCACCTCCGCGTCGTGCTCGGCTTCCACTATTGCCCGCGCGAGGTGCGCTTCGCGACGCCGCCGCCCCCGAGCGACGCCGAGCACCGCCGGTTCTTCGGCTGCCCGGTCACCTTCGAAGCGCCGGTGAGCGCGATCGTGATCGACCGCGCCTCGCTCGCGCTCCCGACGAAGCGGCCGGAGCCGCAGCTCGGCACGATCCTCGAGCGCCACGCCGACAGCCTCGTGCGCTCCGTCGGCTCGCCCGACGAGGACTTCCCCACGCGCGTGCGGCGCGCGATCCTCCGTGGCCTGCCCGACGGCGCGATCTCGCTCGACGCCATCGCGCGGCAGATCGGCGCGAGCGAGCGGACGCTGCAGCGGCGATTGCGGGAGGCGAGCCTGACCTTCGAGGGGCTCGTCGACGGCACGCGCCGGGAGCTGGCGTGCGAGTACCTCGGCGACCCGTCGCTCTCGATCCAGGAGGTCGCGCACCTCCTCGCGTTCGGCGACCTGCGCGGGTTCTATCGGGCTTTTCGGCGCTGGGAGAGCGTGACGCCCGCCCAGTACCGGCAGGCGCGCCGCGCCAGCGTGGGCGCCCCACGCCCATAGTCTGGCGCGCGGGGCCGATGGTCCCTCTCGAGGGGAGGAATAGGCTGGGTCGAAAGGAGCTCCGACCATGTTCGCTCTTCGCTCGTCCCTCGTTCCGCTGCTCGGGCTGTTCACCCTCCTCACCGGCTGCTTCCAGGGCTCGGGCCGTCTCGAGACGCGCTCGTTCGCGCTCGACGGCTTCGAAGCCGTCGAGGCGAGCCGCTACGTGGACGTCGAGCTCGTCCACGGCGAGGCGTTCACCGTCGAGATCACGGCCGACGATAACCTCTTCAGCGAGCTCGTCGTCCGTCGCGAGGGCGATGCGCTCGTCCTCGGCGTCTCCGACGCGCACCCGCTCTACGAGGGCATCACCTTCCACGCCGTGGTGACGATGCCGACGATCTCGGGCCTGCATCTGTCCGGCGGCGCGCACGCGACGCTCGACGGCTTCGACGTACCGGTGATCGCGATCCACGGCAGCGGCGGGAGCCGCGTCGAGGGCACGCTCCTCGCGGGCGATCTCTCCATCGAGCTCAGCGGCGCGAGCACGGTCGGGCTCGACGGGAGCGCCGAGACGCTCACCGTCGATGCGAGCGGAGGGAGCGACGCGATGCTGCGTGACGTCGCGAGCCGCGCTGCGGCGGTGTGGCTCAGCGGGACCAGCTACGGCACCGTCGCGGCCTCAGAGCGTCTCGATTACCACCTGAGCGGCAGCTCCCACCTCGACTATGTCGGCGATCCCGAGCTCGGCCAGCAGGAGACGTCAGGCGGCTCGTCGGCCACGCCACGCTGATCGTCAGCGGCCGAGGTGGGAGCGCGTGGGCGCGGGCGACGGGATCGCCCTCCCCACGCTCGATGATCAGTCGGTGATCGCCGGGCCGAGCTGTTGGACGCGGAGGCGGTGGAGCGTCGCGGTCCCGCCCAGCGCCGCGAGCTCGAGGCCGACGCTCGCCGTGCCGGGGTAGACGCTGGTGGAGAACACGACGAGGCCGTCCGCCGCGAAGACCTCGACGGAGGAGCGGTCCACGATCACGCGGAGCGCGACGCGGCCGCCCTCGAGCGGCAGCGGCGCGGCGCGGCGCGCCTCGAACTCCGGGGAGAAGGTCGTCCGCCCCGAGCGCCCCCGATCCACGTAGAGGGAGCCGGGGCCCGGCTCGTAGCCCACGCGCGTCGCCTCCTCGTCCCCGGCGCGCACCGAGAGCACGATCTCGGTCGCGGTCCCGGGCTCGAGCTCGAGCTCGAGGTCGAGGCTGTCCCCGCGCAGCGGAGGCACGAGGGGAACGCCGTCCTCGAGCGCCGCGCCGGGCGGCGCCTCCCAGCCGCACTCCCACAGGTCCGCGAGCTCGGCGACGGGGCGCTGGGCGAGCCGCAGCCCGAGGCCGGGCACCTCGCGCAGCGACAGCTCGCGCGGCACCGTCATCGCGCCCCGGAAGCGGCGT
>JAYRVK010000594.1:0-4005 GCA_041918555.1 Sandaracinaceae bacterium | reverse complement strand
GTCGCCCCCGCGGCGGTGCACACCGGGGTCGCGGAGCTCGAGGCGTACACGGAGCTCGACTGGGGCGCGGGGATCGATGGGCTGGTGTCGCTGCTCGTCGAGGGCGGCGCGGGCGGCGACGAGGCGGCGCGGCTGCTCGCCGCGCTCGAGCCGCCCGACGCCGCTCGGTCCGTCGCGGCGGCCTGGGAGCGCCTCGCCCCCGTGGGTCGCCGGCGCGCCGTGCGCGTCTTCGCGGCCGCCGCGCGGCGCGGGCACGCGTCGGGGGCGGCGTCGCTGGAGATGGCCGCGACGGATCCGACCGAGGAGGTCTCGACGTCGGCGATGGAGGCGCTGGGCACGCTCGGACCGGACGCGGGCGCCGCGCTCGCGCGGCTGGTCGCGCTCCCTCCACCGCTCGGCGACCGCGCGGTGCGGCCGTTGCTCCGCCATCCGGGGGAGATCGCGGCCTCCGCGCTGCTCGGTGCGATCGCCTCGGAGGGCGGCAGCGAGCGCACCGTGCTCCGCGAGGCCCTTCCTCGCGCGGTGGGCCGCGACGACGCGGGCCGCGCCGCGGTGTCGCGCTGGCTCGACGCGGCGCCGCCGGCCGCGGCGCGCGCGTCGGCGGCGCTGGGTCTCGCGTCGCACTCGGAGACGCGCGAGCTCGCCGCGCCGATCCTCCGCGCGCTCCTCGACGAGGAGATGCGCTTCGAGGATCGCTGGCGGGTCGTCCGCGCCGCCGCGGAGACCGCGGCCGACGCGCGCGTCGACGCGTGGCTCGCGGACGTCGCGGGCGGGGCCGAGGAGTGGATGCTCCGCGCAGCCGCGATCGCGGCGCTCGGCCGCCGCGGCTCGGACCGGCGCGCCCCGGCCGCGCGCGCGGCCCTGCGCGACGAGTACCCGCGGGTGCGCGTGGCCGCGATCGAGCAACTCGACGCGCTCGACGCCGACGACGAGGCCCTGGCCGAGCGCGCCTCGCGCGACTCGTGGCCGATGGTGCGCGCGGCCGCGGTCGAGGCGCTGTTCGATCGGCAGGCGGGGCGCGACGCGGTGCGCGCGGCGCTCGACGATCGCTCTCCC
Organism: Sandaracinaceae bacterium; assembly: GCA_041918555.1. GTDB lineage: Bacteria > Myxococcota_A > Polyangia > Polyangiales > Sandaracinaceae > JACKEC01. The sequence goes on along the minus strand of JAYRVK010000594.1, from coordinate 2,949 downwards.
CGCGTGCGCCACGCGGGCCTGACCGCGCTCACGCGAGCCGGCGATCGCTCGGTGCTCCCGCTCGTGCGCGCGCGGCTCGAGGACGACGAGGAGTGGCCCCAGGTCACCCTCGAGGCCCTGCGCTGGGTCTCCGAGCTGTGCGTGGAGGAGGCCGGCGAGAGCGTGATCGCCGTGGTGCGGCGCGGGATTCGGCCCGACGCGTGGGCGCCCGACGTCGACGTCGCGGCCGTGGCGGCGGATCTCGCGATGCGGCTCGGCGGACCCGCCGCGCGGGACGCGCAGACCCTGGTCGCCCGAGCCGACGTCCCCGAGAGCGTGCGGCTCGTGGTCGAGCGCCGTCGCGCCAACCCGGTCCCCACCTGTTCGGGTGCTTCCAGCCCGTGACCCTCCCGTGGTAGCGTCCCCGCCGATTTCGCGAGAACCCCAGAGGAACGATGACCGCGTGCTCCTTCCCCAAGAGGTGCCTGCTCACGCTGCTCGTCGCGGCCGCCGTGCTCGGCGTGCTCGGCGGGTGCGGTGAGCAGGCCGCGACCGACCTGACGATCGAGCGGCTGCCCGACGTCAACCCGAGCCTCCCCTCGGTCCCCGATCTGCCGCCCCCGCCGTACGACGTGGAGTACGCGGACGGCTCGTTCAGCGTCTACGGCGTGCGACGCCGCATGGCGACGACGATGGGCACCGACGTGGCGGTCACCGGCTACATCGTGGCGATCTACCAGCCGCCCGAGTGTCCCGAGGGACGCACCTGCGATCCGCCGGCGGCGCCGCACCTCTGGATCGCCGATCGCCGCGATCCGCCGGAGGACGAAGATCGGCTGATGCTCGCCGGCTACGCGGAGAACCAGACGCAGATCGACGAGGCCGTCGAGCTCGCGGAGCGCGGGCGCTACGAGCCGCCGGATCCGGAGTCGGGGATCCTGCCGATCCCGACGGACTTCGCGGTCGGCGCGAAGATCAAGGTGAGCGGCCGTTTCACGCGGGTCTCCGGCGCCGGGTTCAACGTCTCGAACGGGATGATCGAGTACCGCGGCCACGAGATCCTCGAGCCGCCGCCCGGGACCGAGGTCGAGGAGGAGTAGCCTCCGCTCCGCCCCCTCAAGGGTGGTACTCGACGAGGCTGCGCACGGTGTCCGGCCGGAGCCGGAAGAGCACGTCGACCCCTCCGCGCCGCGCCGGCACGTAGGCGTCCTCGCCCTCGCCCACCGCGTCACCGAGTTCGATCGTCACCTCGCGCTCGCCCTCCGCCGTCGCGCGCCGCGTGGCCACGACGCGCAGGGCGACCGCGCCGAGCGCGCCGCCATAGTCGGCGCCGACGGCGCGCAGCGTCCCGAGTCGGTCCACGAAGGCGCGCGTGCGCGCCTCGTCGGGGGTGCCGCCGCCCGCGAGCTGCCACACGCCGGCCTCGCGGCGCAGCTCGATGCGCTGCTCCTCGCCGCGCTCGAGGCGAAGCGACTCGAGCGACTCCACCTCCACGGTGAGCAGATCCAGGCTCACGAGCGGTCGCGTGAGCGCGTCCACGGTCTCGGCAGAGAGCACGAGGATGGCGTCGTCGCCCTCGACGCGAGCGAAGCGCCCACCCTCGGTCGCCGCGCCGATCGCGACGGTGATCTCTCGCGCCTCGCCCTCGGCGGGCGCGAACGCGCCGCGGACCGTGGCGAGCGGGGCGTCGAGGCCGTGCTCGCGCGTGGCCGACTCCGCGGCGAAGCGCTCGGCGCGGAGCGCCGCGAGCTGCCGCGCCACCTCGCGCACCACCACGCGATCGGCCTCCGTCGCGACGGGCACCTCGAGCGCCCACTCGCCGCCCTCGCCACGCACCGCGCGGTCCTCGGCCCCGCCCCCGCGCGCGATCGCGATGCGCGTCGCGTCGGCGCCGTCGGCCTCGAAGACGCGGCGCGCCCGGAACCGGAGCGCGGTGATCTCGAGGTGCGCCGCGACCGCCGCGTCGAAGCGGACGAGCGCCTCCTCGGCGCCGCGCCGGACCCAGAGTCCTCCGTCCGCGTCGCGCTCGCCGATCGCGAGCTCGAGCGGCGGCTCGTCGTTCTGGCGCTCGACGCGGACCACGACGCTCGGCGTGCCCGTGCCGTGGCCACCCTCCTCGAAGGGCGCGTACGCCGTGGCGCGGCTCTCGCGGAGCGCGGCGAGCCACGCTCCGACCGCCTCGTCGTCGGCGTCGGCGCGCTCGATGGCGCCGCCCTCGGGCCCGACGCGCAGCTTCCAGTGATCCGTCTCGTGCCGGAGCTCGACGCGGAGCGCTCCGCGCGTGATCACGACGGAGTCGATCGCCTCGTCGGCGACCGGCAAGAGCCTCGCCTCGCGCGCGCGGTCCGCCTCGACGGAGAGCGCCTCGACGTCGCTCTCGCGCACGCAGACGACCGGCCCCGCGTCCCCCGCGATCGCGTAGCGCTCACCGTCGTGATCGGCGCACGCATCGCCGACCCGCAGCCGCGCCACGCGGTGCTCCGTGATCGGCTCGCCGCGGGTCACCGTGAGGTCGTGCCACGGGGCGTCGAGCCCGTAGCGCGCGAGCTCACCTGCCTCTTCGGCGACGAAGCGCGTCGCCTCGAGCTCGCGCGTGATCCGGGTGACGCGATCGACGAGGCCCTGGTTGGCCCAGCCGCGGCCCGGCGCGCGGAGCAGCCACACGCCGTCGGCGCGCTCGAAGCGGACGCCGTCGATGTCCACGCGCTCGACGCCGGTCGGATAGAAGTCGGCGAACAGGTGCTTGTCGCGGAAGTGGGCGACGTCGTGGTCGAGCGACTCGACGAGATCGGGCTCGACCACGTAGGCGCGGTCCTCCCCCTCGACCGCCGCGTAGACGCCCTCGCCCGTCGGCGCGTCGCCGCCGACCCGCAGCTCCACGACCTGCTCGAGGACGGTGAAGCGCACGACGAAGCGGGGATCGTCGAGGCCGAAGCGCTCGCGATCGGCCGCCGTGATGCCCTCGAGGGT
>JAYRVK010000593.1:0-8545 GCA_041918555.1 Sandaracinaceae bacterium | reverse complement strand
GGATCGCCGATCTCGCCGACGAAGAGGAGCGCGGCGAGGAGCGTGAGGAGGAACGCGATCCACGGGATCTTGGAGGCGCGCAAGAAACGTGGACGGCTGCTCTGCGCCGCGCGCATCCAGAACGTGACGTTCGAGACGACCGCCACCCGCGTGCTCGTGCCGGTCGGCGTGCCCGCCGACACCCTCGCGATCGGAGACTTCACGGCGCGCCGCGATCCGCTCGCCGCGGGTGAGTACGTGACGCAAGTCCAGTTGCGTTCGTTCAGCTCGCGCGAGGCGAGCGCCCGCCTCCAGATCTACGACGGCGACGTGCCGCTCCTCGATCGGCGCGTGACGCTCCGACCGGGCGCGGGCGTGAGCTACAGCGCCCAGGGCTTCAGCGCCGAGCGCGCGGAGCTCACCGCGCGCATCACCGACATCGAGATCACGGGGAGCGCCGACGCGCTCGAGGTCGACGACGTCGCGCACGCCGTCGTGCCCGCGCTCGACCCGCTGTCGGTCCTCTACGTCTCGGAGGGCAACCCGTACCTCGAGGCCGCCCTCGCCGTGCACCCGAGCGTCCAGGTCGACGCCGTCTCGCCCGGCGTGTTCGCGGGCCAGAGCGCCGAGCAGCTCTCGGCGTACGACGTGCTGATCCTCGATCGCACGGCGCTCCCCGCGGACGTGGCGCACTCGTCGGTGGTCCTCTTCTCGCCTCCGTCCGGGCAGCTCGGCGCGGAGGGGCCCGCGGAGGCGCCGCGCGTCACCGCGATCCTCGGCTCGCACCCCGCGCTCCACGGCGTGCGGATGGACGGCATCCGCGTCGGGCGCGCGCTGCGCTTCGAGACCGAGCCGGGCGATCAGGTGCTCATCCGCAGCGGCTCCGACGCGCTCGCGGTGGCCCGCGAGACCACCTCGCGCCGCCTGATCGCGTATGGGCTCGATCTCGGCGCGACCGACCTCGTCGAGCGCGAGGCGTTCCCCTTGATGGTGCACGACAGCTTGCAGTGGGCGGCGGCGGTGCGGGACGAGATCCCGCTCCCGCGCCGGCTCGGCGAGCCGATCTACGCGGCCGACCAGACGGTGCTCGGGCCCGACGGCGAGCCCGTCGACGCGACCACGCTGGCCGCGATCCGGCACCTCGGGATCTACCACGTGGGGGAGCGCGCCGAGGCGTTCAGCGCGGCGATCCACGCGCGCGAGATCCCGAGCGGCGCGTCGGCGGCGCGGTTCCGCACGAGCGATCCGCTGCCGCCGCTCGCGGTGCTCGTCGCGGTCGGGCTCCTCGCCCTCATCCTGCTCGAGTGGACGCTCGTGCACCGCGGGAGGCTCCAGTGAACGAGCTCGATCTCACCATCGGCTGGCCGCTGGCGCTGTGGGGCCTCTGCGCGCTGCCGCTCCTCGTGCTGCTCGCCTTCCGCAGCCGCTTCCCGATCGGGCCGCGGCGCCGCGCGATGGTCGTGCTCACCCGCCTGCTCGCGGTCGCGCTGATCGTCTTCGCGGTCGCGGACCTCCGCTACGCGTGGCCGACCGACGAGCTCGCCGTCGCGACGGTGATCGACGGGACCACCAGCATCGCGCCTTCTGACCGCGAGCGCGTGCGGCAGCAGATCGCGGAGCTCACCGCCGCGCAAGAAGACGTGCAGTGGGTCGACGCGACCTCGCACGACGACCCCGTGCCGCCCGCCATGGACGTCTCGGTCGCGGTGGCGACGCTCCCGCGCGACCGCGTGCGGCGCATGGTCGTGGCGACGGACGGGCGCGACCGCGGCGGGCACCTCGGCGCGGCGATCGCGGCGGCCCACCGCGCGGGCGTCGAGGTGAGCGTCCTCCCGATGGGCGAGGAGCCGCCCTTCGACCTCGTCAGCGTGCGGGGGCTCTCGGTCCCCCGGATGATCCGCGCGGGCGATCGCCTCGACGTCGGGGTGGAGCTCCACGCCTCGCGCGACGCGAGCGTCGAGCTCGTGATGGCGCTCGACGGAGAGGAGGTCGCGCGCGGCGAGGCCCTCGCGCGGCGCGGCGACTCGAGCACCAACCTCAGCGTGGAGTTCCCCGAGGAAGAGGGCGTCCACGAGCTCACGGTGGCGATGGTCGCGGACGGCGACCCCGTGGCGGACAACAACCTCTGGCGCTCGCTCGTGCGGGTCTCGCCCAAGCCGCTGGTGCGGATCCTCCACGACCCCGAGAACGGGCCGCCGGTGCTCGCGCAGGTGCTGGACGAGGGCGGCATGCGCGTCGAGGTCGTACCGATCACGGGCGCGCCCACCGACGCCCGGCAGCTCGAGGACGTGAGCCTGGTCATCGTCGACGAGGCGAACCCGAACGATCTCACCGAAGAGCAGCAACACGTCTTGCGCAACTGGGTCGAGAACGAAGGCGGCGGCCTCATCTCCGTCACCGGCCGCCACCCCGTCCGTCGCGCGCCCGAGGTGTACCGGGCGATGGAGCCGATCCAGATCCCGCCCGCGATCCCGGAGCCGCGGCCGCTCGAGCTCGTGCTCGTGATCGACCGCTCGAGCTCGATGAGCGGGATCAAGATGATGCAGGCCCGGAACGCCGGCGTCGCGGCGATCCGCGCGCTCCGCGCCGATGCGCGGGTCGGGGTGGTCGCGTTCAGCGGCGGCGCGGATCGCGTCATGGCGCCGGTCGGGATGGACCAGCGCGAGGAGGCGATCGCGTTCGTCCAGGGGATCCACGCCTCGGGCGGGACGAACATCGGCGCGGCGCTCGGCGCGGCGAACCGCATCATGAGCAGCGACCCGCGCTACATCCATCACGTCATCTTGCTCTCCGACGGCGTCAGCGCGCCCGAGCCCGCGATCGCCGAGGCGCAGGTGCTCGCGGGGCGCGGGGTGAGCATCACCACGATCACGATCGGGCCGCGCAACGACCTCATGGCGCAGATCGCGCAGATCGGGCGCGGCCGCTACCACGTGACGAACGCCGCGGGCTCGTTGCCGAGCCTGTTCGTCCGCGAGGCGCAGTACCGCCAGCCGCCCGCGCACCGGCAGGTCGCGTTCCGGCCGCGCGTGGCCACCGCGCTCACGATGCTCGAGGGCGTCGACTTCGAGAGCGCGCCCGAGCTCGGCGGCTACGCGCTCTCGGGGCTGCGCCGCGGCGCGACCCTCGTCCTCGCCGCGCCGGATCGCCGGCCCGCGCTCGCGCACTGGCACCGGGGCCTGGGGCAGGTCGCGACGTGGACGAGCGGGACGACCGGCCCGTGGGCCGACCAGTGGCGCGGCTGGGAGGGCTTCCGCGCGATGTGGGTCGGGATGGCGGAAGGGATGTTGCGCACGCGCCCGATCCAGCCCCCGCAGCTCCGGCTCGCGCCGCACCCGCTCGTCCCGGGCGTGCAGGTCGCGACGGTGATCGGGCCGACGATCGACAGCGCCGAGGTGCCGGTCGTGCGCATCTTCCGCGAGGCCGAGACCGCGGAGCCGCTCGAGCTCGTCGAGCGCGGGCCCGGCGTGTGGCAGACCGAGATCCTCGAGGACGAGGGGTTCCTCCTCGACGCGCGGATGCCCGTCGACGAGCGGCCGACGGTCGCGGTCGGCTACGACCGGCCCTACCACCCCGAGCTCGCGGTCTTCGGGACCGACTCCGCGGAGCTCGCGCGGCTCGCCGCGGCCGGCGGGGGCGAGGTCCTCGAGACCCCGGCCGCGATCGTGGAGGCCGTCGAGGAGCAGGGCGTCATGCGCTCGCTCCGCACGCCGCTCCTCGCGTCGGCGCTCTTCCTGTACCTCCTGGGCGTGCTCCTCTTCCGACTGCCCGACCACTCGGTCAGCGCGACGGTCACGCGCCCGCAGCGCGCGCGCCGGTGGGGCAAGCGGCGCTCGCTCCTGCCCGAAGAGGAGCGGCGCTCGCAGCCGCCCGACACCGACAAGAAGAAGGAGGCCGCGTGAGGCGCGCACCGCTCTTGGCCCTGGTCCTCGCGATCGGCTGCGGCGACCCCGCGCCGCGCTACGGCGAGGCGAGCATCTCGTTGGCGTCGCCCCGCGCCACGTTCTCGGGGACCACGTTCGGCACGGCCGCGGCGATGGAGCTCGCGCCCGGGTGCCCGGGCTACCTCGACGTGGAGACCCCGGGGCACGTGGTGCACGTGCAAGAAGACGTGCCATTCGACATCACGGTGCGCTCGGACGTGGCGCCGCTCGCGCTCGCGGTCGCGCACGGCGACGAGGTGCGCTGCGACAGCGACGAGGGCTCGGGCCACGCGCCGACGCTCTCGTTCGAGCGCGCGGGCGACTACCAGGTGTTCGTCGCCGCGCTCCGCGAGCCCGCGGAGCTGGCCTACGAGATCAGCGTCCGCGCGGGCGACGCGCGCGGCGAGCCGGTCGCCGTGGCGGCCCCGAGCGACGGGCGGATCGTCAACGTGACGATCACCTCGCAGCCGCCGGGTGCGCAGGTGCGCGACGAGACGGGGAGCGTCCTCGGCACGACGCCGGCGATGTTCGCGTTGACGGTGCCCGAGGGGCAGGGCGGCGCGACCCGCACGTGGACCCTCGCGCTCCCGGAGCACCAGGACGTCACGGTCAGCGGCACGCTCGAGCACGCGGCGCTCGTCCTGCACGGTCAGCTCCCCTCGATCGGGCCGATCGAGGTCGACGTGACCGCGGACGAGGCGCAGCCGATCCGCGACTACCAGAGCGCCGCGCTCGGGATCGACGTCGGCGAGGCCTGCGCGATCACCCGCGCGGACGTCGAGGTCGCGATCCGGCACAGCTTCGTCGGCGATCTGCGCGTCGTGCTGCGGCCGCCGTGGGGGGAGGAGGTCATGCTCCAGCGTCACGCAGGGGGGGGGCGCCGCGACCTCGAGCGCACCTGGAGCACCGAGCCCGAGCGCGTCACCGTGGGCGCGCCGAGCGCGGGCCCGCTCGTTGGGCTCGTCGGGCGCACGACGCAGGGCCGCTGGACGCTCGTGGTGCACGACGACGCCGGCGCCGACGAGGGGACCTTCGAGCGCTTCCGCCTGCGGCTGACGTGCGGGCAGCCCGCGGTCGCCGTCGCGCCGCCCCCCGTGCCGACGCCGCGCGATCCGACGCCGACCGCGGTCACCCCGCCGCGGCCGCGCACCCCGACGCTCCCGGATCTGCCGACGCGCGCGGACATCGTGCGCGTGCTCGGCGCGCTGCGGCCGCGGGTCGAGGCGTGCGGGGACGGCCAGGGCGGGAGCGCGCGCGTCATCGCCACGGTGGTCGGCTCGACGGGCCGCGTCACGCAGGTCTCCTCGAGCGGGATCGCGGACCCGAACGTCCAGCGCTGCGTCGCACGCACGGTGCGGACCGCGGTGTTCCCCCAGTTCCGCCGGCAGAGCCTCGACGTCGACTACACGTACGCGTTGCGCTGAGCTCTATCGCTGTGTCACGCCGCCCGAGCCGTCCTCGACGAGCTCGAAGCTGCCCACGTCGGAGACGTCGATGTCGCCCGATCCATCGCGGACCGTGACGCGCCCGGCGACCCGACGGACCACGATGCCGCCGGAGTCGTCGGTGATGTCGACGGCGCCGCTCGCGTCGGTGACCTCGATCTCGCCGCTCTCGTCCTCGAGGACCACGTCGCCGTCCACCTCGGCGACGCGGAGGTCGCCCGTTCCGTCGACGAGGGCGACCGGCCCGGTGCCGCGCACGTCGACGTCGCCGGAGGCGTCGTCGAGGAGGACCTCGCCTGCGACGTCCCGGACGATCACGCCGCCGCTGTCGTCGTCGAGCGCGAGACTCGCCACGCCCTCGACGCGCACGTCGCCGCTGCCGTCTCGGCCGCTCACCGGCAGGCCCGAGGGCAGGGTCACGAGCACGTCCGCGAAGTAGCCGTCGGCGCCCTCGACCGCGACGACGAGGACGGCCTCGTCCCCCTCCCGCTCGAGCCGGACGACCAACGCGGCGCGCGCCGCGTCGTCGCCGCTCCCGATCGGGGAGTGCGTCCGCAGGCGGACGGTCACCGCGATGGATGCCGCGCTCGGATCGCCGAGCACCTCGAGATCGCCGTCGCCGACCTCGAAGCGGAGCGCCTCGGCCGAGCCGACCGAGAGGTCGCGCTCCTCGGTGGCGATCGTTCGCGCCTCTGCGAGGCAGCCGGAGGCGAGGAGGGCGGCGCACGCCAGTGGCAACTTCATTTGCATCATGCAGTCATTCCTTTCGTCGCGAGAGCGATCTCAGAAGAGCTCGACGCCGGCGTGGATGGCCGGCCAGCCCCGGAGGAGGTGGGTCGAGTCGGAGACGAGCTCCGTCACGCCGAAGGGCGCGCCGAGCTCCACGTCGTCGCTGCGGTCGCCCGTGTAGTGGAGGCGGTAGCCGAGGGCGCCGTAGATCCCGAACCCCTCGAGGACCCGCACTCCGAAGAGGAGGCGGAGATCGCCGAGGAGGTCCGGGCCGCGGTGATCGAGCGCGCGATCGAGCACCGCGGAGCTGACCACCTCGACGTCGACGTGGAGGATGTCGGCTGGCTCGACGCGGACCCCGAAGCCGACCCCGACGAGCGCGCCCGGCCGCGACTCGAGGAACGGGTTGCCCGCCGCGTGGAGGAGCCAGCGGGCCGTTCCCGCGCCGTGCACGAGCGTGGCGCCGAGGTAGCCGTTCGTGTCGACGCCCACGCGGAGCTGCGCGCGCCCTCCGTGCTGGATGCTCACGAGGCCGATCGCTGCATTCGCGGACTCGGCCACGTTGACGAGGCCGAGCTGGAGCCCGCGTACACGACCGGAAGCTACGTTGACGAGGCCGATCTGGCTTCCATCGAGGGACCCGCTCGCGACGTTGGTGAGCCCGAGCTGCGCGCCGCGGACCTCGCCCGCGGCGACGTTGACGAGCCCGAGCTGCATCCCCTCGACCGTGGAGGCGGCGACCTCGACGAGCCCGATCTGTACGCCGCGGACGGGGCCCGCCACGCCGACGAGCGAGACCTGCAGGCCCTCGATCCCGCTCGGCGCGATCGCGGCCACCCCGGTGAGCTGGAGGCCCGCCACGCGGTCCGTCGTGACGCCGACGAGCCCGATCTGCAGGCCGTGCACCGGCCCGCCGGCGAGCGCGGCGACCCCGGCGATCTGGAGCCCGCGGACCTCGCCGAGGGTGAGGTCGACGACGCCCGAGAGGCTCAGCCCCTCGACGCGACCGGACAACGCGCCGAGCAGCCCGAGCGCGAAGTGGCGGCGATCGCGCCCCTGGGTCGCGGTCGAGAAGCCGAGCAGCGGGGCGAAGTCGATCGCGGCGGGCATGGGGTCGAGCGGGGGCTCGAGCCCGGGCGTGGGCACGGGCGTGGGAGGGGGCAAGGGCACGGGGAGGCTCTGCCGCGGGGCCAGGGTCTCCTCCGCTGGCTCGGCGGGCGCCGGCGCGGGCTCGGCCGTCTCGGGCGCGCGCTGGATCCGCAAGAGCGCGAGGAGCTCGCTCGACTCGTCGCGGACCAGGTTGGCGACGAGGAGCGTGACGGTGGTGACGGTCCGCGCGCCGCCATGCTCGGGGACCGCCTCGCGCAAGAGGACCTCGCCTCCGGGTCGCCGGACGCGCAGGGTGATGCGGCCGTCGTCGGAGGCCGAGACCACGACGCGCGCGGCGGGGTCGTGCACGAGGCGGACCTCCACGCCGAGGTCGGCCTCGAGCGCGTCGCGGAGCGCCTCGGCGTCGACGAGGTCCGCGGCCTGCACGTCGAGGGTGACCGCGCCGTCGGCGGCCGCGTCCGTCTGCGCGCGCGCCGGCGCGTTCGCGAGGAGGGCGGCGAGGACGATCGGCGCGGCGCGGGTCATCGACGGGGGTGCCCGCTCGGCCTCGCCCCGTTCACGGTGCTCCGCGCGCGTCGATCGCCGCCACGAGGCGCTCCGCCTCCGCGCGCCGGTACGACCCGTGAGCGCCTCGCGCGAAGGGGCCGAGCGCCTCGCGCGCCGCCTCGAGCCGCCCGAGCCGCACCAGCGCGAGCGCCCGGTTGTAGCGCGCCTCGAGCTCGAAGCGCCCGCGCGGGTACCGCGCGAGGTGCGCGTCCCAGAGCGACAAGGCGACGTGCGGATCTCCACCGCGGAAGTGCGCGTCGTGCGCGGCCGCGAAGGAGCGCGTCTCGGGGCCGTCCTCGGTGGGCGTCTCGCGAGGCGGCGGTCGATCGCGCTCTCGCCGCGCGCGAGGGGCGTCGTGGTCGGCGGGGTCCGGTGCCACCGGCGAGGGGTCGGGCGGGCGCGGCGGGCTCGGATCGGGCGCCGGTGCGGGCGTGCGGACGATCGGGCTCGCGCGCGCCGGCTCGCTCGGCGGCGCGGGTGGCGTCGGCCGCGCGTCGTCGGCGAGCCCGATCCGCGCGAGCATCGCAGGCAGCCGCCCGCTCCCCCACGCCCACGCCGTCGGCGCGCCCAGCGCGACCGCGAGGATCGCGGCCGCCGCCGCGGCGAAGTGCCAGCGCGGCCGTGCCCTCGCCGCGGCGAGCGACGCGAGCACGCGCCCGAGCGTGGCCTCGTCGTCGGCGGCGCCGGCCGCGGCCCGGCGCGCGGCCCCGGCCGCGGCGAGGTGCCGGGGGCCCGCGGTGCCCCCGAGGAACCGCGCGAGCGGCGGGGGCGCCCCGGCGCGCGCCCCCGCGCGGAGGGCCGCGAGCGCCGCCG
>JAYRVK010000592.1:0-5151 GCA_041918555.1 Sandaracinaceae bacterium | reverse complement strand
GGCGCACGAAGCCGGGCGGATCGACGTCGTCCTCCGGGCACGCCGCGGGCGCGCCCGCCGCCACCGGCGGGGGCGGGGAGCCCGCGGGCGGCGCGCGAGGCGTGCGGACGGCGCGGGGCGCACGGGCGCGCGCGGCCAGAGCAGCCACGCCGCCGCGCCGATCCCGGTGACGATCACGAGCCCGAGCCAGTGCGAGCGCTCACGCACGGGACGATCAACCTACCGCGCGCGCGGGCGGTCCGCCGCTTACGTCGCCCGCGCGCCCTGGACTAGACTCGCCCCGTGCGGTTGGGTCGGGGTTGCATCGCAGCGGTGGCGCTCGCGCTCCTCGTGACGCTCGAGGCTTCGTACGCGGCGGCGCAGTCGGCGCCGTGGGGCGAGGGGCTCGAGGAGGACGACTGGGGCGCGTTCCGCCTCGGCGCGGACCTCGGCTTCGCGACCCTCGAGCTCGAGGACTACTTCGTCGTCAACGCGACGGGCCTCATCCGGCTCGGCCCGGTGCGCTGGGACTTCTTCGTGCCGCTGCGCTTCAACGGCGAGGGCTTTCGCACGCAGGACTACGATGACCCGCGCGACTTCACGCGCCTGGGCCGCTGCATCCGCGTCGACCTGGGCGACTACACCGCGCCCGTCGACACCTACGACCCGACCTGCGAGGAGTACCCGTGGCTCGGCCACGGGATCCACGACCGCGTGTACGTGAGCGCGCGCGTCTCGCCGCTCAGCGGGGTCACGCTGGGCCACGGCACGCTCGTCTACGCGTACCGCAACTCGCTCGACCTCGAGCGCCCGCAGCTCGGCGGGGTGGTCGACGTGCAGCTCTTCGACTGGGGCGCCGCCAAGCTCCTCATCGACGACGTCACGCGACCGGGCCTCCTCGGCGGCCGGCTCTTCCTCCGCCCCCAACAGGTGTTCTTCGGGCAGAACTGGGACGAGACCCCCGACGAGCTCGAGATCGGGTTCACCGGGCTCGCCGACGTCAACGCGCCGCTCCACCGCATCACGGCGTTCGGCCGCGGGCTCGTCGACGACCGCGGCGACGCGCTCTTCCTCCACGACGCGGTCGGGGTCCTCGGCGTCGACCTCCACTACATGTACCTCTGGAACCTCGGCGACCCGACCCAGCCGCAGGTCGGGATCTTCGGCTTCGCCGACTACAACCACTTCCTCGACGTGGAGGACGCCAACGCGCTGCAGGTCGGCGTGCGCTTCGTCCTGACCGATCGCACCACCGGCTGGGATCTGCGCGCGGGCGCCGAATTCCGACTGATCGGCAACCGGTACCTCCCCGAGTACTTCGACACCGACTACCAGATCCAGAGCCAGCGCTTCGGCCTGACGAACGACGCGCTCCGCGTGCCCGGCGTCGACATCCACACGACGCAGCTCGAGTACATGCGCGCGCGCCCCGGGGGCTTCACCTACGGGCTGCAAGGTTACTTGCGGCTCCAGATCCCGATCCCCGCCAACGAGGGGCGGTACAATCCGCTCCCCATCGCCGCGTTCGTCGAGGAGGCCGACGGACCCGTCAACGCGGCCGTCTCGTTCCTCGTCGGGCCCTTCGACATGGATCAGCTCATCGTGATGGCGATGTACCAGCGCCGGAACTTCGACGATCTGAGCGGGATGTTCGAGCTCGACGGAACGCTCATCCGCGTGCTCGGCCGGCTCTTCCTCGGCTCGCCGAACGCCGCGCCGGGGACCATCGACGAGATCCTGCGCTACTTCCACATCGACCTCCGCTACGACCACCGCTTCTTCCAGACCCCCCAAGGCGAGTTCGCGGAGACCAACGACTTCGTCCTCACGGCGGGGTTCAGCGCGGGAGGATGATGCGCATGCGCCTGCGATGGATCGCCGCGATCGCGCTCTCCCTGGGCTGCTCGCCCGGGCCCTTCACCTGTCCGAACGACCCCGCGACGCCCGTCCCCGACGCGCCCACGGTGTGCGCGCACATCGAGGCGATCGGGTGCCGCATCGACCCCGATCCGGACGCCGCGGACGCGGGGATCGCGCCGAGCTGCGAGATCGGCTACCTCGAGGTGCGTGCGGCCCTGCCCTCGGACGAATTCGATCGGCTCCTGCGCTGCTACCTCGCGGCGAGCGAGTGCGAGGATCTCGAGGGGTGCAATCAATCTTGCGGGCCCGAGGGCGGCCACATCGGGTATCGCCCGGGAGTCGACGCCGGTCCGCGCGACGCGGGGACCGACGCGGGCGCTCCGGACGCGGGCGTCCTGGATGCGGGGACCGACGGGGGCGCCCCGGACGCGGGCGCCGACGCCGGGGGCGAGGACGACGCCGGCTCGGACGACGCGGGCTGACCGGTGAGCGCGCGTGTGTACCGCGGCGTGGACGCGGTCGGCGCGCTCGCCACGACCTCGCAGATCGTGCTCGTCTACGGTGGCGCGTTCCTCGCGCTGTGGACGCTCGGGCTGGTGGTGCGCGGCTGGCAGGGCTGGGCCCTCGTGCTCGCGCCGCTCGTGTTCCTCGTGGGGAGCCGCCTCTGGGCGCTCCGCCGCGTCTCGGTCGAGCTCGCCGACGGACTCCTGCGCTACGAGGGCGCCTCGACCGGCGACGACTTCGAGGTCGAGCTCGACGCGATCCTCGAGGTGTACTTCGACCGGCAGCTCGCGGGTCGGCCGCTCGTGCTCGTGCTCGCGGGTCAGAGCGAGCGGGTGCTCCCGCGCCTGCGGCCCGCGAGCGCGCGGGCGCTCGCGGACGCGCTCGCTGCGCGCGGCGCACGCCGCCGTTGAGCTCGCTGGCCGACGCGCCGCTCCGGCGTATAGAATCCGGGCATGAACGCCGTTCGGACCGCGCTCCTCGCGGGCGCTCTCGCCGCCACCGGTTGCTTCGGGAACGAGGTCACCGAGTTCCCCGAGGGCCTCGAGCCGCTGGGCGAGAACACGCTGCCCGGCCCGGGGACCCCCGAGGATCCGACCCCCGAGGCGTTTCAGCTCGAGGGGATGGACGGGAGCCGCTTCTCGACGGTGCTCGGGCGCGGGTACATCCACGCGCCGATCGCCGATGTCTGGGCCGCGTATCGCGACCCGGCGGTCGGGGCCGATCGCCGCACGAGCCCCGAGTGGACGAGCGAGCCGGTCGCCGACCACCCCTACGACGACAGCTACGTCATCTACCACGTGGCCCACGACATCGTGACCGTGGAGTGGTGGGTCACGTGGCGTCACGGGCTCATCGAGGGCACGGCCGAGGCGCCCGAGCTCGTCTCGATCCGCTGGCAGAAGACCGAGGGCTCGACCCTCATCTCGCGGATCGAGGGCTCGATCCTGCTGCGCCCCGCGGGCGACGGCTCGATCACCGAGGTCGAGCTCGTCTACCACGCGAGCGCGGCGGGCTCCGACACCGACACCTACGCGCGCTACATGAACGACGTCTTCAACGACGCGGTCGCGGTCACCCACGGCCTGCCGTTGCCGACCTTCGACTGAGCTACTCGGCCGTCGAGCGGATCTTCAGGTCGCCGAGCTGGCGCGCGTCGACCGGGCCGGGCGCGCCCGTCATCAGGTCGTTGCCGCGCGCGGTCTTCGGGAACGCGACCACGTCGCGCAGCGACTCGCTCCCCGTCAGGAGCATCACGAGCCGGTCGAAGCCGAACGCGATCCCGCCGTGCGGCGGCGCGCCGTGCTGGAGGCCCTCGAGGAGGAACGAGAACTTCTCCTTCGCCTCCTCTTCGCTCAGCCCGATCGCGGAGAACACCTTGCGCTGCACCTCCGAGTCGTGGAGGCGGATCGAGCCGCCCGCGATCTCGACGCCGTTGAGCACGAGGTCGTAGCGGTGGCAGAGCACGGTGCCCGGATCGGTCGCGATCCGCTCGACGCAGTCGTCGTGCGGCCGCGTGAACGGGTGGTGCGCGGCGACCCACGTGCCGCGCTCCTCGCCGCGCTCGAAGAGCGGCGGGTCGACGACCCAGAGGAAGTTCCACGCGCCGCCCGCGCCGACCTCCGGGATGAGCCCGAGGTCCTTGCCGAGCTTGAGCCGCAGGTTCGCCATGCAGGTGTGCACGAGCTGCTCGGGGCCGAACATCAAGAGCAGGAGGTCGCCTTCCTGCGCTCCGCAAGCCGCGTTGACGGCGCCGCGGAACGCGTCCGTCACGGTCTTGGCGAAGGGGGACTGCGTCCAGGCGCCGCCCTCGCCGAGCTTGGCGCGGCCCAGGCCCTTGCCGCCCATCTGCTTGACGTAGGCCTCGAGCTCGTCGACCTGCTTGCGGCTCAGCGGATGCGCCGCAGGCACGCAAATCGCCTTGACGAGCTCCTCCGGGAGATCCGCGCGGTAGGTTCCGTCGGCGTACTTCTCTGCGATGGGCTCGAGCATCCCGATCCCGCCGCCCCCGTGCTCGACGGTGAGCGCGGTGAGGTCCACGTGCCGGAGCTCGAAGCGCCGGTCGGGCTTGTCGTTGCCGTAGTCGCGCATCGAGTCCTCGAAGCGCAGGCGCGGGAAGGTGCCGTCCGGGTAGGTCTCGGTCAGGTCGACCCCGAGGACGTTCTTCCAGAGCGCGACGACGAGCTTCTCGCAGACCGAGAACACGTCGTCCTGCGTGACGAAGGACATCTCGAGGTCGATCTGGGTGAACTCCGGCTGCCGGTCGCCGCGCAGGTCCTCGTCGCGGAAGCAGCGCACGATCTGGAAGTAGCGGTCGTAGCCCGCGACCATGAGGAGCTGCTTGAAGAGCTGCGGGCTCTCCGCGAGCGCGTAGAACTTCCCCGGCACGTGGCGCGAGGGCACCAAGAAGTTCCGCGCGCCGCCCGGCGTGTACTTCACGAGGTAGGGCGTCTCGACCTCGAGGAAGCCGAGCTCCGCGAGGACGTTGCGCGTGGTGTGGTAGGCCTGCGCGCGCTTCTTGAGGTTCTCCATCAGGACCGGGCGCCGCAGGTCGAGGTAGCGGTGCGCGAGGCGCGTCTCCTCGGTCGCGTTGACCTCGTCCTGGATCGGGAAGACCGGCACCTTCGCGGGGTTCAGGATCGCGGCCTCGCGCGCGAGGACCTCGATCCCGCCCGTCGCGAGCTTGTCGTTCTTCATCTCGCCGCGGCTCCGCACGGTGCCGCGCACCGCGAGCACGTACTCGGCGCGGAGCTCCTGCGCGACGGCGAAGGCGTCGGCCTCGGCGCTCTTGTCGAAGATCACCTGCGTGAT
>JAYRVK010000591.1:0-9882 GCA_041918555.1 Sandaracinaceae bacterium | reverse complement strand
GCACGCCGCCGAGACCGTGGCGGACGATGAACTTCCCTTGCACCATCCCGAAGGTGCGGAGGTCGTGCGGCGCCTCGGCGCGGCGCTCGAGGAACAACACGACCTCCTCGCCGATGGCGAAGGTCGGCGTGCCGTCGTAGCGCAGGCCGCCGCCCTGGTAGACGCCGCCGAGCTCGCGGAGCTCGACGGTGTCGCCGCCAGGCCCCGCGACCCACTCGTGGACGCGCAGCGTGGTGAGCGTCTCGGGCGCCATCGAGCCTTCGCTCAGCGCCATGCGGACGCGGCTCTCCGTCACCGTGGCGTGGACGATCGCGTCCGCGCCCCCGATGAGCTCTTCGAGCGAGTGCTCGACCATGACGGTCGCCGACGCGCCCGCTGCAATCCACGACAGCAGCGCGGCCCCGGCGAGACCGAGTCCCAGAGGGGTGTTCTTCATCATCTTCTCCGACCTGAGGGCGCGCTCTCCGCCAAGAGACCCGCGTCCCGTCCACACCAAAGACGCGCGCACCGTAGCACACTCCGCCGCGGGGTCCGTAGCGGGAGGAGCCCCGACGGACAGAGCATGCCCGAAGTCGGCGCCTCGCTCACCCTCCGGCGGTGCGGGCGATGGCGCCCCAGCGCTGATGATGCTTGCCCGCCGCCGGAGTGTCACCGAGCGCCTCGTGGAGCGCGGGCACCGCGAGGAGGATCCCGGGCCGCGCCCTCGCGCCGGCCTCGAGCGCGCGCGCGAAGCCGTCGAGTGGGACGTCGGCGGGGACCACGATCTTGCCGAACACCACGCGGTGCGCCTCCGCGGGCAAGTGCGCGTGCTTCACGAGGGTCTCGCCGGACGCGCAGCGCGGGCACACCATCTCGACGCGCTCGCCGTGCGGGTAGACGACCACGCCCTCGGGCAGCGCGGCCGCGAGGGACTCGACCTGCCCCGGCGCTTGCTGGAGCGCGAGGAAGCGGAAGCGGCGCTCGTCGCCGCGCCGCAGGATCCCGAGGAGCGCGAAGCGCGGCACTGGCGCGCCGTCCCGCTCGACGACGGTGACGGGCGCGGGATCGAACAGGACCACGTCGCCGAAGTCGGCGACGGCGTCGCGGTGGGTCGGCGAGCGCACGACGCCGTGGCACGGGCTGAGCGGCTGCACCCAGGCGATCTCGAACCCGGCCGCCTCCGCGGGGAGCGCGCCGTCGAGCGCCGCGTCCGAGCCGATCGTGGGCAACCGGACCTGCGCGGCCGGCAGGCCCTCGACCCGCGGCAGCGCGCCCGCGCCACCCACCGCGTCGATGCCCGCCGCGCGCCACGTCGCGGCCGCGGTCTCTCCCTCGCCGAGCGCGGTGGCCGCGACCGCGAGGTTGAAGAGGGCGGCTCGTCGCCTGCCCCCCTCGAGGAGGTCGCACGCGCGGCGATTCGCCTCGAGCGCCGCGCGCCAGTCCCGCGCGCGCTTGTGCACGAGGCCGAGGTCGAACAGCCACGCGCCGCGCGCCTCGAGGGCGATCGCACGCTCGAGCGCCGCCGCGGCGTCGGCGAGGCGCGCCGGCCCGAGGGTCGCGAGCGCGTTCCCCCGCAGCGCGTGGAGGTTGCCACCCACGTCGGGATCCCCGCGGTCCTCCGGCCCGATCCGCGCGAGGCACCGGCCCGCGGCCTCGGCCGCCGACATGCCCGCGCGCGGGTCGAGGGGCGGCTCGTCGAGCGGGCGGCGGCCCGCCCTCCGGATCAGCGCGTCGCAGGCGGCGCCCACGATCCCCGCGTCCGCGGGCCACGCCTCGAGCACGACCGCCGCCTCCTCCTCCAGCGTCGCGCGGTCCGGGCTCGCGCGCAGCGCCTCGGCCCACATGCGCGCGACGCGGGCGTCGGTGGCGAGCAAGGGCTCGAGGGGCGTCAGCGCGGCCCACACCGCGGCGCGATCGTCGGCGCGAGCGGCCTCGCGCAAGCGCGCCTCGACCTCCATCGCGCGGCACGTTAGCTCAGGGCGCTTCGCGCGGCCGCTGCCCGAGAGTCACCACCGCCTGGCCGCTGAGCACGCCCGGCCCGACCGTGACGGTCAGCACCGTGCGATCGCCGGGCCGGCGTCGCGACAGGCGCGCCTGCAGCTCCTCCATCGAGCGCGTCGGCTGCCCGTCGACGGCCCGGATGATGTGCCCCGTCCACGGGACGCGCATGCGCTGGATCGCGATCGGCGGCGGATCCGACGCCCCGGCGAGCCCCGCCGTCTCGGCCGGGCTGCCCGGGACGACCTGGCGGATTCGCACCCCGGCGACGCCCCGCGCCTCGAAGTCGTCGCCGAGGATCCCGAGGAAGGCGTCGTTGGCCGGCGGCGCCGCGTCCGGCGGCCCGGGCGTCGGCTCGGGCGTCGGGGTCGGCGCGGCCTCGGCCAGTCGCGCGCGCTGCCGCGCGTCGGCGAGCAGCGCAGTGACGTGGTTCGACGGGATGGCGAACCCGATGCCGTGGCTCCCGCCCGTGCGCGAGAGGATCGCGGTGTTCACGCCGATCACGTGGCCCGCGGAGTTCACCAGCGGGCCGCCCGAGTTGCCAGGGTTGATCGGCGCGTCGGTCTGGATGAGGCGTGGCACCGAGCCGCCGCCCAGGCTCGAGCCCGGAGGTACGTCGCGGATCGCGCTGACGATCCCCTGGGTGAGCGTGCCCTCCAGGCCGAACGGGCTCCCGAACGCGAGCACGGTCTGCCCGACCGCGACGCGGTCCGCGTCGGCGAGCTCGAGCGGGCGCGACGGCACCGTGCCTTGGACGCGGAGCACCGCGAGGTCGTGTGAGGGGGAGTCGAGCAGCACGATCGCCGCGAGCGTGGTCCCGGACGCGAAGTGGACACGCACGCCGCTCCGGCGGCCCGGCTGGATCACGTGCGAGTTGGTCACGATCCAGCGCTCGTCCCCGACGACGAAGCCGCTCCCGCCCGAGGGACCGGCGAGGACCGACACGGTCGACTCGGCGAGGCGCCTCGCGACCTCGATGCGGCGCGCCTCCGTGAGCTCTTGCGCGCGGGCGGGGGCGGCCGCGGCGGCGACGAGGAGGATCGGTGCGAGGGCGGCGAGTGCGGTTCGATTCATCCGGAGTGCCCCCTATAGATGGGCTGCGGAGTCGGACGATTCAACCGGCCGTTCGTTCCGTTCATTTCAGGTGGGGCCCTTGTTGAAAGGCTGCGCGGCTTCGGGCTAGCCTCCGCGGTGGTGGCAGTCCGTGGGTAGGTACGGCGTAGGCTTGACCGACATCGGACGTCGGCGGATGTCGAACGAGGATGCGTTCATCCTCGACAACGACCTCGGCCTCTACGTGGTGGCCGACGGAATGGGCGGTCACGCGGCGGGCGAGGTCGCCAGCCAGGAGGCGGTCGAGACCGTCCTCGGCATGGTCCGGCGCGGCGCTGGGGCGGTCGAGCGCTTCGAGCAAGAGGGCCCGACCCCCGACACCGTGCGCTCGGTGCAGCGCCTGCTCGAGAGCGCGGTCCAGGCCGCCACGTACATGGTGTTCGCCATCGCCGAGAACGATCCCGAGCAGAAGGGCATGGGGACCACCGTCAGCGCGCTGCTCCTCATGCGCACGCACGCGGTCGTCGCGCAGGTCGGCGACAGCCGCGTGTACCTCGCGCGCGAGGGCTCGGTGTACCAGCTGACCGAGGACCACACCCTCGTGGCGTGGCAGGTCAAGCAGGGGATCATCTCGGCGGCCGAGGCGGAGCTCTCGCCGCACAAGAACGTGATCACGCGCGCCGTGGGGAGCCGCGACTACGTCCAGGTCGACACGCAGACGGTCGAGATCGGCCCCGGCGATCGCTTCCTCGTCTGCTCGGACGGGCTCCACGGCTACCTCCAGGACGAGGAGATCGTCCCGCTCCTCACCCTCGGGCCCGACGTCGCGACCACCAAGCTGATCGATCTCGCGAACCAGCGAGGGGGACGCGACAACATCACCGCGGTCGTGATCGAGCTGAGCTGAGCCGCGGGCGGGAACGGGACGTGAAGGGGACGCGGATCACCCTCGAGCCCGGCACGGTGGTGATCGGGAAGCTGCGCGTGCTGCGCGTGATCGGCCGGGGCGCCACGGGCACGGTCTACGAGGTCGAGCATCTCCTCACCAAGCACCACCGCGCGCTGAAGGTGCTGCACCGCGATCTCCTCGCGTCGGGCACCGCGGTGTCCCGCTTCCTGCGCGAGGCCGGCGTCGCGGGCACGCTCGGGAGCGAACGGGTCGTCCAGACCTTCGACGTCGGGCAGCTCGAGGACGGCGCCCCCTACGTGCTGATGGAGCTCTTGCGCGGCGAGACGCTCGCGGAGCGGCTCCGGCGCGGGACGCTCCTCCCCGCCGAGGCGGTGCGCATCGCGCGCGAGATCGCGGCGGGGATGGGCGTCGCGCACGACCGCGGCATCGTGCACCGCGATCTCAAGCCCGCGAACGTGTTCCTCGCGCGGGCCGAGGACGGGGAGGAGCACGTGAAGATCCTCGACTTCGGCACCTCGAAGTTCACCAACCCGGCCGGAGGCCCGCAAGTCGCGTTGACGGCCGAGGGGATGGTGCTCGGCACGCCGCACTACGTGTCGCCCGAGCAGGCCGGCGGCGGGCGCGACCTCGATCACCGGGCCGACGTGTACTCGCTCGGGGTCATCCTCTACGAGGCGTTCGCCGGGCGGCGCCCCTACGAGGCGGACAGCTTCGTGTCGCTGATCGCCCAGATCCATCGGGGCGACGTGGCGCCGCTCGACACGCTGGCGGAGGGCATCGACCCTGGCCTCGCCGCGCTGGTCCACCGGGCCATCCACCTGGACCGCGAGCGCCGGCCCTCGTCGATGGCCGCGTTCGCGGCCGAGCTCGAGCCCTTCGCGCGCGACGCCTCGACGCCCGAGGCCTCGCCAGGGACGGGCGCGGCGGCGCCGCCCGAGCGGCGCCCCCGGACGCTCCTCTGGGTCGCGGTCGGGGTGGCGCTCGGCGGCCTCGCGGCGGGCGCCGTCGCCTGGGCGCTCGTCACCTTCGCGGGCGCCTAGTCAGCGCGGCTTCCGCTCCTGGGTCCGCGCGAGATCTCCGTCGGGTGGCTCGGAGTCGACGAGGGTGGTCGGCTCGACGAACTGCGGGATCGTGCCGAGCACCTCGTCGCTCTCGCCGTCCACGAGGGTGTCGTCGGTCTCTGCGCGCCGGTGGATCCGCCCGAGCGCGAGCTGCATCGCCCCCGCGGACTCGTAGCGCTCGGCGGGGTCCTTCGCGAGGGCCACCTCGAGGATCCGGTCGAGCGCCTTGGGCACCTCGGGGCGGTGCGCGCTCGGCGGGAGCGGCGTGTCCACGAGGATGCGCGTGACGATCCCGGAGACCGTCTCCGCGGCGAACGGGAGCTCCCCCGCGATCATCTCGTAGAGGACGACCCCGACCGCCCAGACGTCGGCCCGCAGGTCGAGCTCCGCGCCCCGGGCCTGCTCGGGCGCGAGGTAGCGCGGCGTCCCGACGATCTCGCCCGTGCGGGTGAGGCGGCTCTCGTCGCCGATCTTCGAGACGCCGAAGTCGAGGAGCTTGATCCGCGGACGATCGCCGCGGAGCAGGAACACGTTCGCGGGCTTCACGTCGCGGTGGACGATCCCGGCCCGGTGCACCACCTCGAGCCCCGCGAGGAGCTGCTCCGCGATCTCGATCGCGTCGATCACCTCGAGCCGGCCCTCGCGCTCGAGACGCCGGTCCAGCGTCTCGCCGTCGAGCAGCTCCATGACGAGGAACGGCGTCCCGTCGGGGAGCGCCGCGACGTCGTGCACGGCGACTACGTGCGCGTGCCGGATCGCCGCCGCGGCGCGCGCCTCGCGCACGAGGCGACCCGCGTCGCGCGCCTCGCGACCGAGGAGGAGCTTCACCGCGACCTCGCGATTGAGCGCGACGTGGGTCGCACGGTAGACCGCGCCCATGCCGCCCTGACCGAGCAGCTCGCGCACCGCGTACCGGCCGTCGAGGAGCTGGCCGATGAACGGGTCCGGCCGTGCGACCCCGGGCTGCGACGGATCGATCGGGCGCCCGCTGAACGGACAGAACGCGAGCCCCGCCTCGTGGGGGAGCCCGCAGTGCGCGCACGGGACGAATCGAGCCGCTTCGGCCAACCCCGCGAGTGTACCTACTCCAGATCGTCGAGATCGAGGGCCAGCGGCGTGGGCAGCGCGTCGCGGGCCGGGACGCCGTCCTCCGACGTGGTCTCGAGGTCGGGGTTGCGCGGCGTGCGGTCCGGCAGCGGCGCCTCGATCTCGGGCTCGCTCTGCATCGTGTCGGCGAAGTCGGCGCCGGTCTCGTGGACCTGGATCGTCTGCAGGCACGCGAGGAGCACGCCGACGTCGCCACGGTGCGCGGGGTCCTTGCGCAGCCCCAGCTCCACGAGGTCGTCGAAGGACCGCGGGATGGCGGGGTCCCGATCACTCGGGCGCGGCGGCGGCTCGGTGATCACGCGGTTGAGGATCTCCACCACGGTGCGCCCCTCGAACGGGACGCGGCCGGTGAGCGCCTCGTAGAGCACCACCGTCGCGCTCCAGGCATCCGTCTTGTGGTCGAGATCGCGCCCGAGCGCCTGCTCCGGCGAGAGGTAGCTCGGGGTCCCGACCAGGTGTCCGGTCTGCGTGATCACGGTCTGCTCCTCCGCGAGGGCGCGCGCGATCCCGAAGTCGACGAGCTTCACCGTGTCGTCCTGCGCGAGGATCACGTTCTCCGGCTTGACGTCGCGGTGCACCACCCCGACCTGGTGCGCGCCGAGCAGGCCCTTGAAGACCTGGCGCATGACCGCGACCACCTCGACGACGGGGAGCGGCCCGCGCGCGATGCGCTCCGAGAGCGTCTCGCCGCGCACGAGCTCCATCACGATGAACGGCAGCTCGTCCTCGGTCACCCCCGCGTCCCAGATCTGGACGACGTTCGGGTGCTCGATCCGCGCGGTGAGCTGCGCCTCCCGGAGGAACCGCATGCGGATCATCGGGCTGTCGGCGAGCGCGCGGCGCAGGACCTTGACCGCGACCTGGCGGCGGAGGCGCGGGTTGTTCGCGCGGTAGACCTTGCCCATCGAGCCCTGGCCCAGGAGCTCCAGGATCTCGTACTTGCCGTCGATCACGGAGCCCACCAGCGACCCGGCGCGCTCGGGCGGCTCCGGCAGCGCGCTCACGCGGTCGACCGCGCCGCCGGTCAGCGGGCAGCGCGTCGTCTCGGCCTCGTGAGGGAGCCCGCAGTGCGGGCACCGGATGAACCGCGGCTCGGGCACCTCCGCCACTCTAGTTTCTCGGCGCCGCGCGGGGGAGCCCGCGCTGGCCGCGCGGCGCGCGCTCGAGCCGGCGGTAGCGCTCGAACAAGAGCGTCTGCCGCGTCGTGGTCGGGAGCTCGCGGCCGCGGATGATCACGTGCCGCGCCCACGTCGTCAGCTCGAACGGATCGCCGGTCCACACCACGATGTTCGCCACGCGACCGGGCGCGATCGTCCCGTGCGTGTCGTCGACCCCGAAGGCGCGCGCGGGCTCGACGGTCAGCGCGCGCAGGGCCGCGTCGCGCGGGAGGCCGGTCGCGATCGCGTTGCCCGCCTCCTGCCGCAAGTTCCTTTGCCCATGGGCGCTCTCCGCGGAGATGATCACGCGGACCCCGGCGCGGTGCAGGATGGCGGCGTTGTCGTAGCGCGCGTGGATCTGCGAGAAGGTCGCGGGGAGGTTCGTCATGGGCCGCACGATCACGGGCACGTTGGCCGCGGCGAGCTGCGGCGCGACCATCCACGCCTCCTGGCCGCCCGCGATCACGACGCGCAGGCCATACTCGCGGCCGATCGCGAGCGCGCGCAGGATGTCGGTCTGCCGCGCCGCCTCGATCACCACGGGGTAGTCGCCGGCGAGCGCCCCCGCGAGGCGCTCGAGATCGAGGCGCGACACGCGCAGCTCGCGCAGGCCCCGCCGATCGTACGCGGCGCCGCGCGTGCGAAAGAGCCGCGCGTCCTCGAGCACCTCGCGCAAGAGGTTCAGCGCGGCCGGGCGCGCGCCGCCCGCCGCGGTCACCGCGTCGTCCGAGAGGCTCGCGTGGAGCGCGGTGCGATCCGCGACGAGGACGTCGTCGAGGGTCCGGCCCGCGAGATCCATCCACGCGCTCGTGCCGCTCACGAGCCCACCCATCGGGGTGCTCACCACGCTCGTCACGCCCCACCGGCGCGCGACCGGGATCGCGGTCGAGAGCGGGTTGTACCCGTCGATCGCCGCGAAGGACGCGCGCACCGGATCGATCACGGTGCCCTCGGGCGCCTGGTCGGCGGTCGAGGGCTCGAGCTCGAGCTCGAGCAGCCCGAGCTCGGTCTGGGTCGCGACGAAGCCCGGGGTGATCACCGTCCCCGCGCAGTCGATCACGCGCGCGCCCGTCGGCGCGGCGCCCGCGCCGACGGAGACCACGCGGCCCTCGCGGATCACGACGGTCGCGTTCTCGATCGGATCGCCCTCCCCCGGCAACACCGTGCCCCCGACCAGCGCGATGCTGTCCTGCGCGATGGCCGGCGCGGCGAGCGCGAGGATCAGCGAGACGATCGCGGCGCGCATCACTCGCCCTCCGTCGAGAGCTCGAGGTCCTGCCCGAGCTCGAAGTCCGTGCGGTGCAGCGGATCGGGCCCGGCCGCGCGGTCGTAGACCGCGAGACCGTCGATGAACACCTGGTCCGGCCGCGAGTACACGCTGAACGGGTGCCCGGACCAGACGACGACGTCCGCCATCTTGCCCACCTCGAGCGAGCCCGTCCGATCGTCGATGCCGAGCGTCCACGCCGCGTTGAGGGTGATCCAGCGCAGCGCCTGATCGTCGGTGACCTCGATCCCGGCGCGCCGGCCCGCGGTCATCGCCTTCGCGGCCTCCTGGTTGAGCCGCTGCACCAGCATCGCGCTGTCCGAGTGCAGGACGCCGCGCACGCCGGCCTCGGTGAGGAGCGCGAGGTTCTCCTCGACCATGTCGTACGCCTCGAGCTTGAAGCCCCACCAGTCCGCCCAGGTCGAGACCGCGATGTCATGGGCCGCGAGGAGGTCGCGGATCTTGTAGGCCTCGATCGCGTGGTGGAACGCGCGGATCCGGAAGCCGAGCTCCTCGCCGACCTCGATCATCCGCGCCATCTCCTCCGCGCGGTAGCAGTGCATCTGGATCAGCACGCGGCCCTCGCGCGCGCCCAGCAGGCGCTCGAGCCCGAAGTCGCGCGCGGGCGGCGCGGGCGCGGGGCCGGGGTCCTCGGCCTCCGCGTCGCCGGCCTCGCGCCCCTGCCGGTACTCGCGGCGGTTGCGCTCCCACACCACGTGCTCCGCCTGCCAGTCCTCGAAGCTGCGGCCGTACTCGATCGCCTGCTGGAACGCCTGGCGGTAGCCGAACACGTTGCCCATGCGCGTCATCGGGAACGACTGCCGGCCCGCGCCGTACACGCGCTTCGGGTTCTCGCCGCACGCCATCTTCAGGGTCTCCGGCGCGCCGGGGAACGCCATCTCGTCCGCCGTGCGCCCGAGGTGGAGCCTCATGATCGCGCCCGCGCCGCCGATCAGGTTGCCGCTCCCCGGCAGGACCTGGATCGTCGTGACCCCGGCCGCGACCGCGCGCGGCAGCTGCGGATCCTGCGGCCAGAACGCGTCGGCCGCGCGGACCTCGGGCGTCGTCGGATCGGTCATCTCGTTGCCGTCCTCCGTCGCCTGCAGATGCGGGCTCGGATACACGCCCATGTGCGAGTGCGTGTCGATGAGGCCCGGCGTCACGAAGCGGCCCGCCGCGTCGATCGTGCGCGCGCCCTCCGGGATGGCGACCTCGTCGCGCGCGCCGACCGCGATCAGGCGACCGTCCTCCATCACCACGACGCCGTCCTCGATGACGTGCCCGGCCGCGGTCATCACGGTGCCACCGACGATGGCGACGAGCGGCGAGTCGACGTCGCCCGCGCTCGCG
>JAYRVK010000590.1:0-1702 GCA_041918555.1 Sandaracinaceae bacterium | reverse complement strand
GCCGACCGCCTTGAGGTGTGCGCCGAGCGCGCCGCAGCGCTCGGCGAACGTGCGCGCGCTCGCTTCGAAGACCAGGCCGTGGCGCCACCCCGGGCTCAGGCGCGGCGCCGCGCGGCCCTCGTCGGAGACCGCCCAGCCGTCGCCCTCGTGGAGCGTCCCGCGGGCGGCGGCCACGCCGCGCCACTGGACCTGCGCCGCTCCGACCGCGGTGGGGAGCGCGCCGCGCGGCAGCGCGCTCGCCTGCACCGCCAGCGCGCCCGCGTGCGCGCGCGCGAACCCGGCCGCGTCGCCGTCGACGCCGATCGCGTGCGGCGAGAGGCACCCGCGCTGATCGTACGCCGCCACGTCGAGCGCGAGCGCGCGCGCGGCCGCGCCGAGGTCCGCGCCCCGCGCGACGAAGCCGAGCCCGAGCCCGTGGCCGTGCCCCACGAACGCGGTGCTCGCGGGCAGGCGCGCGCGCAGCGACGCGAGCGTCTCGTCGTTCCCGTAGACGCTCACCACCGCGGCGTGATGGAGGATCGTGCCCTCGAGCGTGGGCGTCCCGCGCGGAAGGCTCACCACCAGGCACGCGCCGGCGAGCTCGGGGTCGACCTCCGCGAGCGCCTCCGCGAACAGCCGCGGCATCGCGTCGTCCGCGCTCGACGCCTTCACGAGGATCGGCACCCGCGCGAGCAGCGCGACACACAGCGGCTGCACGCACGCGCTGAACACGTTGCCCGCGAGCAGGATCGCGCCGAGCCGCGGCGGCGCCTCGCGCGCGCCGGGCGGCGGCTCCATCCGCGCCGCGAGCTCGCGGAGCGCGGCGCGGGCGTCGCCGAGCGTCGTCGAGAGGGCCCACGCGACCATCGGCAGGGTGAGGCCGGACGAGGCCGGGATCCGCTCGCGCGCCGCGCGGCCGAGCGCCCGCTCGGGATCCGCGATGCGCTCCCAGGCCTCGGCGAGCGCGTCGGCGATCGACGCGCGCGGGCGCGCGCGCAGCGCCTCGCCGCTCCGCGCCAGCTCGTCGAGCGCGTCGCGCAGCGCGCCCTCGGCGCTCTCCACGCTCACCCGAGCGCCTCCTCGACCGCGAGCGAGCACCCGCGCGGCACGGCGCCGGGCGCTCGGCCCAAGAGCTCGAGGCCGTCGGCGTGTCCGATCGCGAGGTCCGCGGTCTGGATCGCGGCGACGGAGTCGAGGTTCGCGGGATCGTCGAGGCGGAGCAGACCGGTCGCTCCGTCGGGCACCTCGCGCAGGGTCTCGGGGTCTACGACGCGCGCGCGCACCCACGGCGGGGCCCACAGGCGGCCCGGCGCGCCGAAGCGCTCGTAGAGCTGCGAGGACAGCTCGGTCATCCCGTACTCCGCGACCACGCGCGCCTCGGGCAGGCCGTACCGCGCGGCGATCGCGGCCCGCAGCGCGGCCGCGTCGACCTCGCGCGAGCGACCCTTGAAGCCGCCGGTCTGCATCGCGAGGCTCCCCTGCGGCATCGCAAATCTTCTTGCGGCGAGCGCGTCCTCGGCGTGGACGAACGCGAACGAGGTCCCCAGCAGCGCGACCGGGACGTCCGCCGTCGCCTCGAGCGCGGCCTCGAGGCGCTCGTCGATCGGGAACACCCAGCGCGCGCGCCGGCCGAACCACTCCGCGAAGCGCCCGAGCATGTACGAGAGAGACGAGCTCGGGGCCTCGTCGGGCGTGGGCGTGAGGATCACCAGATCCGCGCGCT
>JAYRVK010000589.1:0-7040 GCA_041918555.1 Sandaracinaceae bacterium | reverse complement strand
TCGA
This sequence comes from Sandaracinaceae bacterium, assembly GCA_041918555.1. GTDB lineage: Bacteria > Myxococcota_A > Polyangia > Polyangiales > Sandaracinaceae > JACKEC01. The sequence goes on along the minus strand of JAYRVK010000589.1, from coordinate 7,036 downwards.
CGCGGTGGCCTCGCCACACGTCGCGCCGGACGCCGACTTCGGCGGCTGCCCCGTGTGGAGCGACGCGAGCGCCGCGCTCGACGAGATGCGGCCGGACGCCGTGATCGTGGCCGCCGCGCCGCGCGCGCAGCCCGAGCTCGCCGCGCTCGCGGTGGCGCGCGGGCTCCCCGTCCTCGTGGCCCGTCCGCTGCGCACGCTCGACGATGCAAATGAAATTGTCGCCGCCCACGAGCTGCTCCACGTCGAGGGCGCGCGTGGCGCCGCGGGCTGGACGTTCCGCGTGGGGCCGGACGCGCAGCGCACGTGGTCGCGCCGCACCCTCGCGCCGCTCCTCGAGGACGTGCTCGCGCTCGCGGTCGACGCCGATCCCGGGGCCGCGCTCGACGGTGTCGCGTTCGCCGGCGAGGTCCGGCCCGAGGCCGTGCGGCTCCGCGTCGGCGCGCGCGGGGTCGCGCTCGATCTCGGACCGGGCGCGCCGCGCCTCACGAGCCTCGACGCCGCGGGCGCCCGGCACGCCGATCCGCGAGCGACCGCGCAGATGCTCGCGCACTTCCGCGAGATCGCCGCCGGCCGCGCCGCGCCGATCCTCGACGCCGCGCGCCTCGGGCGCGTGGTCGCCCTCGCGCGCGACGCGCTCGACGCGCTCGAGGCGGCGGGCGTGCGCTTCCGGCGGCCCGACGAGCCCCGCCACGCCGCGTCGCGCGCGTTCCGGGAGTGAGCGCGCGCTCACGCGGCGCCGGTCACGTCGTCGAGGAGGGCCTCGAACGAGGCGTAGAGCGGGCGGGCGAGCGGCGCGACCGCCGCGCGATCCGCCCACGCGTCCTCCCCGAGCGCGAACAGCGCTTCGTGATCGATCCACACGATCGGGGCGTCGCCCTCGGGCGTGCGCGCCCCGAGATCGAGGCACAGCGGCCCCGCGCCGGCGTCGAAGTCGCCGATCGGGAGGAAGCCCGCGCCGAGCAGCGGTCCCCACGCGTCGATCGTCTCCTCGAGCGCGCGCAGCGGGGCGTCGGTCGGGGTCGTCGGGAGCATCAGCAGGTGACCGGCGCCCGTCGTGACCTGCCCGAAGAGGTGGTGCCGCGCGCAGAGCCAGCCGTCGAGCGCCGGCGGGAGGGGCCCGACGCGCGCCTCGAGCGGCGCGAGGGCGTCCGGCGCGAGCGTGCAAGGGACGTTGCGCCAGGCGACCCAGCCCTCAGCGTCGGCGGCGCCGAGCTGCATGTCCGGGGGCACCCCCGCGTCCTCGGGGTCGACCGCCACCACGCCGACCGGCCGCAGCCGCGCGTGCAGCGCGTCGAGCCAGGCTCCGATCTCGTCTCGCGTCCTCATGGCCGGCGAGCCTACGCCGGCGGACGGGGCGTCGCGACGTTGCACGGAGGGCCGCGGTGCGGTTGGATCTCCCCATGAGGCTCTCGATCTCCTTCCTCGCTTGCGCGCTGGCGTTGGGGTGCAACGCCGGTCCGCCTCCGATTCCCCCCCTCCCCGACGCCGCCGGCTACGACGCGGGCAGCGTCGACGCCGGCGCGGGCGCCGACTGCTCGAACCGTACGCACGACGGCGACGAGACGGGCATCGACTGCGGCGGCCCGTGCCCCGCGTGCGCGAACGGCGACCCGTGCCGCGTGCCCGAGGACTGCGAGAGCCTGTCGTGCATGCGCGGGCGCTGCCTCGTGCCGACGTGCATGGACGGCGTGCGCAACGGGAGCGAGACGGGCCGCGACTGCGGCGGCGACTGCGGGCTCTGCCCGGGCGGCGAGCCGTGCACCGTGAACGACGAGTGCCTCTCGGGACGCTGCCGCGGCGCCGTGTGCGCCGAGTCGGACTGCGAGGACGGACGGCAGAACGGCGAGGAGACCGACGTCGACTGCGGCGGCACGGTGTGCCGCGCGTGCGGGGGGGGGCTCGTGTGCGACCGCGCCGAGGACTGCCTCAGCCTGATCTGCGAGGGCGGGGCGTGCACCGACGCGGCCTGCAACGACGGGGTGCAGAACCAGGACGAGACGAGCGTGGACTGCGGCGGCGGGACGTGTCCGCCCTGCCGCGACGGGCTCGCGTGCATGCTCGACGCGGACTGCGAGGGGATGCGCTGCCTCGACGGGGGCTGCGTCTCGTGCGTCGACATGATCCGCGACGCGGAGGAGACCGACGTCGACTGCGGCGGTGGGCTGTGCCCGCCGTGCGAGGACGGAGAGATGTGCGCGGTCGACTCCGACTGCGAGGGCGGCGCGTGCGCGGCGGGCCTCTGCGTGTCGTGCGCCGACGGAGTGCAGAACCAGGACGAGACCGACGTCGACTGCGGCGGCACGCGCTGCCTCGGGTGCGCCGACGGCCGGATGTGCGGCGCGAACGGGGACTGCCTGAACGGCGGCTGCGTCGCGGGGGCGTGCGTGTCGTGCATGGACCGCGTGCGCAACCGCGACGAGGCCGACGTCGACTGCGGCGGCACGCTCTGCGGCGGCTGCGCGCCCGGCCTGATGTGCGGCACGAACGCGGACTGCGCGTCGATGATCTGCTCGGGCGGCCGGTGCAACGCCGCCGGCTGCGGCGACGGCGTCCTGAACGGCATGGAGACGGACCTCGACTGCGGCGGCGGCGCGTGCCTCGGCTGCCCGGTCGGCGACACCTGCGCGCTGGGCCGGGACTGCGCGAGCGGCGTGTGCACCGGCGGGACGTGCCGCGCGCCGACGTGCACCGACGGCGTCGCGAACGGGACGGAGACCGACGTCGACTGCGGCGGCCCCGGCGCGTGCCCGCGGTGCCCCGACTTCGACGCGTGCGACGCGCCGAGCGACTGCGTCACCGCGATGTGCACGATGGGCCGCTGCGGGATGATCGGCTGCATCCCGTTCCCCGGCACGTCGACCGATCCGTTCGGCTACTTCGCGTGCACGATCCCGATGACGCCGGCCACGCTCCCCTGCCCGGACATCTCGACCACGGGCACCACCACGAGCCTCGGCGACGACGGCTCGATCAGCGTGCCGATCGGGTTCTCGTTCGACTTCTACGGGACCGCGGTCACCACGGCCGGCCTCAGCGCGAACGGGGTCCTGACCTTCGACACGCCGTCGATCGGGTTCACGAACTCGTGCTTCCCGTACACGCGCCCGATCCTCGCGGCGTACTGGGACGACCTCTACCCGCCGAGCGGCGGCTCGGTGCGCTACGAGACCCGCGGCACCGCGCCGAACCGGCAATTCATCGCGCGCTGGAACGTCCCGCACATCTCGCACTCCTCGGGCATGCACTACGACATCACCGCGGTCCTGCACGAGACGTCGAACGACATCGACGTCTGCTACGCGAACACCGTCGTCGGCAACGCGTCGTACGATGACGGCGCGAGCGCCACGGTGGGGATCTCCGGCAGCTCCACGAGCTCGCTCCAGCTCGGCTGCGACATGGCCGGGAGCGTCTCGAACGGGCTGCTGATCATGTACATGCACCCGTAGTGCGCGAGGTCGGCGCACGGCTCCGCGACGCGGGGTGGGCGCTCCTGCCCCCCATCCACTCGCAAGACGACTTGCGATCGTTCACCGAGACGCTCGACGCGCTCCGCGCGCGCTTCGGCGCGGCGGTGCTCCACCGCGACGAGCCCCAGTGGCCCGCGGAGGGGGTAGAGATCGCGCGGCCGGGGCTCGCGCTCTATCGGCTCCTCGAGCTCGCGCCGGAGCTCGAGCCGCGGCTGTTCCCGGAGGCGCTGCGCGCGGCGGTCCACGAGGCGCTCGGCGACGAGCCGAGGATCGAGATGGTCGGCGCGGTGACGAGCGACGAGACGCGCCCGTTCACGGAGTGGGAGACCCACCTCGGGGGGCCCCGCGACGCACAGTGGCGCCGCGAGGGCCGGCGGCCGCGCAAGGTGCGGATCGAGCGCGTCGTGGTGCTCGTGTTCCTCGAGGAGCTCGGCCCGTGGCGCGTGCTCCCGCGGCGCATCGGCGACCCACCGGATCCGCCGCGCGCGATCCACGAGCTGGACTGGCCGGGCGCGGTCACACTGACCGGCCCCCCGGGCAGCGTGCTGATCCTCGACGAGAGCACGTGGCATTGCGTGCCCCCGCGCGGGACGCCCGGCATCCGGCGCTTCGTCGGCGCGTACTTCGCCCTCGCCGACGCCGAGTGAGCCGCCTCGATCCCGGGGACGCGATGCTAGAAGGTCCCGTAGAAGCTGGTCTTGGGGTACACGAGCCCGCCCGCGCCGTCGGGCGCGTAGTCGACGCCCACGTCGAAGAGGAGGTGATCGAAGGTCGACGCGTGCGCGGCCGCGCGCTCGATCAGCGCGTCCGGCCAGCCGAAGCGCCGAAAGAACCCGAGGAGCTGCTCGACGTCGATCCCCGAGAAGTAGATCCCGTCGCGCTCCCGCTTCTTCGCCACGCAAACCTTCTTGCAGGCGAGGAGCTCGGGCACGAGCACGCGCCCCAGCAGCGGCGGGCTCGCCGAGAAGTCGACGAAGGCCGAGCTCTTCACGAGGCCGAGCACCGGGTCGAGCTCGGGCTTGGGCGGGAGGAAGCGGTAGGTGTTCGCGAGCTCGGCGCCGCGCGCGCTCACCACGTACGAGCGGCCCGCGTGTGCGGCGGTGCCCGTGAGGTAGAGGTTGAGCTCGTCGATCGCGCCCCGCGCGAGCACCGCGTCGTCGACGTCGAAGCTCACCATCATGTACGGGATGCTCTCGCGCACCGGCACGCGGATCGGGAGCACGTTCTCGAGGGTGCGCGCGAGGCCCGCGACGCTCGCCGCGGGCTCTTCCTTCTGGGGGTCGTAGACATAGAGCTCGAAGAAGAGCCGCGCGCCGTCGTGCTTGACCCCGAACACGGTCATGTCGCGCCCGAGCGCCGCGCGGAGCGCTTCGATCACGGGCGTCGCGTCGAGCCCCGCCAGCTCGAGCGCCCACCACAAGAGGTTCTCGGAGCGCAACTTCCCTTGCCAGGGACGCCGCGGCCGGTACGGCTCGAGGCAGTAGTCGAAGAAGCGGTCGCCGGGCGCCGCGAAGGCGAGCGCCTCAGGCACGGCTCACGAGCGGCCGCGCGTCCGGGTGGACGACCTCGATGATCCGGCGGAGCCGCGCGACCTCCGCGTGGCTGACCGACCCGCGGTGCGAGTACGCGACGCCGTCCCTGGCTTCGAAGCGCGGCCGGTCCGGCGAGAGCGGCACCGCCTCGAGGGTCACCTTGCCCTCGGGCGAGTCGAGGTCGAAGAACAGCCCGTCGTGCTGGTTGCGCACCGTGCGCAGGCGCCAGCCGCCGAGGTCGCGCACGCGCTCGCGGAAGGTCTCGACGAGCTCGGGATCGATCGCGGCGACCGAGCGATCGAGCTCGCCGTCGATCGTCCGGCGCGGCCCCGCCACCTGCTCGGTCCGGCGCCGCACCTGGAAGCCGGCCCAGTGATCCGCGACGACCGCGTTCTCGTGCTCCATCGACACGCGCTTGACGTGGTCGAGCTCGCGCCGGAGGTCCTCGGGTCCCCAGCCCTCGCACCGCTCGATGAGCCACGTGTGCGGATCGAGCTCCACCTTCAGGCTCGGGTCCGCGCGGTCGAGGAGCGCGTCGGGGAGCACGAGCGTCCAGAACACGCGGACGGAGTCCGCGATCTCCACAGCGCGCTCGAAGGTCCGGCGGAACGCGGCCGGGGTGTCGCCCGGGAGGCCGAGCATGAGCTCGAGCTCGATCGGCCAGTGCTGCCGCACCACGTCGCAGACGTGCGCGAAGCGGTCGAGGTCGAACGGCCGCCCGAGCCGGTGGAGCACCTCCGGGTCGAAGCTCTGCACCCCGATGGCCACCTGGCACCGCTTGAAGCTCGTGAGCAGCTCGAGGTGCTCGTCGCGGAGGAACGTCGGGTAGAGGTGACCGTGGACGAGCTGGTCCTTCAGCACGCCGGTCCGGCGCTCCGCCTCGGCGAGGGCGCGGAACGCGCGCGGGCTGAGGTTGAACGCGGCGTCGACGCAGAAGACGTTCGGCACCCGCGCGCGCCGCAGGCCCTCGAGGTGCGCCGCGAGGTAGTCGGCCGAGTGCACGCGGTCCGCGCGCTGCTCGCCCCACTGGCAGAAGTTGCAGTGGATCGGGCAGCCGCGGAAGGTCTCGAGGTAGCCGGTGCAGCCCGCCGGCGCGGTGTCGAGCTGGTAGGGCGTCGGGAACGCCTCGATGTCGACGCGCGGGAGCGGCCCCGTGCTCCGCCACCCGAGCGCGCTCGGGACGATCAGCCCGGGCGTCGCGGTCCAACCGGGCTCGAGGTGCGCGCGGGCGAGGGTCCGCAAGATCCCTTCCCCTTCTCCATCGATCGCCGCGTCGACGGTGCGCGCCATCGCGCGGTAGGGCGGCAGGGCGAGCACGCTCTTGCGCGCGTGCGGCCCACCGATGATCACCTGGACCGTCGGGTCCCATCGCTTGATCCGCGCCGCGAGCTCGCGGAAGGGGCCGATGCTCCAGAGGTAGAGCGAGGCGCCGACCAGCGTCGGGCGGAACTCCACGATCGCTTCGAAGAACGCCTCCGGATCGCGCTCGCGCAGATCGATGACGCGCACCTCCACGTCGTCGAGCGTCGGGTCGGCGCGGATCGACGCCTCGAGCTTGCGCACGCCGTACGTGAAGGGCACGAAGTCGCCGCTCGGATCCTCCCAGATGGGATCGATCGACACCAACGCGACTCGCGGGCTCCGCGCCATCCGGTGGGGATCATAGCAAGGGGACGCCGGCCAGCTCCGGATCCGCCCACGCGGCCCGCGGCGCGCGCGCCGCGGCGAAGTAGCAGCCGACGAACATCCGGTGCCCGGGCCCGCGGAGCGAGGCCGCCGCGTGCCACGTGCACTGCTCGAGCGCGACGAGCGTCCCCGCGCGCGGCCGCAGCTCGATCATCCCGGGCCACTCGCGCGCGTCGAGATCGTGGGGCGGCGGGGTCGGGTCGCCGACGCGACGCGGGAGCACGTAGAGCGGCCCCACCTCCTGGTCGAGATCCTGGAGGTAGAGGAGCGTGAGCACGCGGTCGAGCGCGTCGATCCGAGGCCACGCCCCGCGCTTCACGCGCTCGCCCTCGTCGACGCCGTCGATGT
>JAYRVK010000588.1:0-4348 GCA_041918555.1 Sandaracinaceae bacterium | reverse complement strand
GAGCGCCTCCTCGCGCAGGTCCGAGCCGGCGCGCCCGCTGCGCCGCAGCTCTTCGTCGGAGCGCTGCACGAGCGCGGCGAAGTGCTCGATCGCCTCGGGGTACCGGCTCGCGCGGTACTCGCTCCACGCGAGCTTGTAGAGGCCGAACGCGTAGAGGCGGTCCTCAGGGTGATCGACCACCCGCCGGTACGCGCCGATCGCGAGCTCGAGCTCCGCCGCGTCGAAGTGCTGCTCGCCGATCCGCAGCCAGATCTCCGCGGCGAGGGGCGACGCCGACGGGCGGCATCCGCCATACGGATCCCGGCGCACCGGTGGCCCGTCGGGCGACGAGAGGGCGGGGTGGGGCGGGTCCTCGCCGGCGTCGGGGGGGAGGTCGAGCGCGGTCGACGGGTACTGGTCCACGCAAACTACGTTGCGCCACGTGGCGACCGCCTCGCGGCCCCGGTCGGACTCCGCGAGCGCCCAGCCCAAGAGGTACGCGGCCCGCTCGCGGTGCGGCGACTCGGGGAAGTCCGTCACGATCCGGCGCGTCGCATCGATCGCTCCCGAGAGCTCGAGGGTGTCGCCCGCCGCGTCGTAGGCGCGCTCGACGTAGAGCTCGGCGAGGCGGAGGAGCGCGGACGGAGTGTGCCGTGGCTCGTTCGGGTGGCGCCGCGCGAACTCTTCGAGCCGCGCGATCGCCTCGGCCCGGGTGCGCCCCTCCTCCGCGCGCTCGCGCGCCACCGACGCCGCGTAGCGCGCGAGCACGGCGCGGCGCCGCTCGCGCGCGCGCCGCGCGAGGAGCTCGTCCACGCTCGAGCGGTAGTCGTGCACCCGCTCGCCGAAGCGGGCGAGCTCGCCCTCGAGCTCGGCGAGCCCGCGAGCTCCCTCGGCGCCGCGCGCCCGCGCGGCGGGCCGCGGGCGCGGCGGCACGTCGAGGAACGCGAGCGAGGGCTCCTGCGCGTGCGCGCCGAGCGTGCACAGGGAGATCGCGAGCGCGATGGAGGAGCTCCGAGCGGGCATGGCGCGGCCGCCGATCAGGGTGGCACGGGGTCGGACGCGCGGCCGCCTCGGGGCGGCTCACCCGCCCTCGGGCTCGCAGGAGACTCAGAACGGGTTGTCCGGCACCGCGCCCTCGCTCACGATCGGCGCGCCCGTCGCGGGGTCGACGGTGCCCGGCGCCACGCGGAGGATTCGGTCCGTCGGCGGGTACCGGATCCGACGGTGCTCGATCCGCACGCCGGCCTCGTCGTGGATCGTCCGCTCGCGCAGGATCGTGTAGCCCCGCACGGGTCGTTGCGTGATCCGCGCCTCGCCGGGCGGCACCGCGACGTCCTCCACGTAGCGGTCGCTCCAGCCCTCGGTGTCGAGCGTCGTGCGGTGCCAGTCGACCGTCGCGGGGCGGCGCGCCCCGTAGAGCTCCACCACCATCTGCCCGCGCGCCGCGCGCGCGCGGACCTGGAGCGGGAGCTCGAAGGGGTTCCGCACGACGAGATCGACCTCCGGCCACACCACCGTCGCGTCGAGCCCCATCGGGACGTACGCGCTCGGCCGCGAGTGGGGCCGGTGCTCGACGATCTCGAGCCCCCCGAGGAACGCGGCCGCGTGCAGCGTGCTCGCCACCTGGCACACGCCGCCGCCGAGGCCGTCGACCATCTCCCCGTCGAGGATGACGTGCGCGACGCGGTAGCCGCGCCGCGACGAGCGCTCGCCCACGCGCTCGTTGAAGCTGAGCCGACCGAGCGCGGGGATCGTCGCCCCGTCGAGGAACGAGGCCGCGAGCTCGACGTTGTGCGCGCGCGAGCGCTCGCCGCCCCGCGTCGCGTAGTCGGTCGTGTAGCGCGCGACGAGCACCGGCTCGGTGCGGATCGGGGGCAGCGGGGGCAGCGCGGAGTCGCCGACGCCGCTCGAGATCCGCTCGACGGTCAGGCGCGCGGAGCGATCGCCGCGGGCGAGCGCGGCGAGGAGCGCGCCCCCCGACGCGCCGCGATCGAGCCGCGCTCCGTCGCGGCTCAGCTCGAGGAGGCGCCCGCGCTCGCTGATGCGCGGCGGCTGCGGCGGATGGTCCACCTGGTGCGCCACGTCCTCCACGAACGCGCGCACCTCCGCGCGCTCCACGCGGATCGTCCACGGGAGATCCACGGCGCCCGACCACGCCGCGAACAGCGCGGGCAGATCGGTGAGCGGGTTCCCGGAGCGGCCCCAGCCCTCGACGCGGCGCACCATCGCGTCCACGTCGACCGACGCGCCCAGCGCCTCGCGCGTCGGCCGACGGATCGCGTCGCCCGCGTCGACCGTTACCTCCTGGCGCTGCCAGCGGCGCGCGCGTCGCTCGAGCTGCGCGCGCACGCCCTCCGACGGATCGAGCGGCTCGGAGGCGACGCGCAGCCCGTCGGGCAGGCGGCCGCTCGCGAGCGTCGCCGCCCACGGGATCAGCGGCAAGATGGCCAAGAGGCCCGTCGCGAGGAGCCCGGTGCGCAGAGTGCGAGACACGCCGCCCCGATCTTAGCGACAATGGGAGCCGGAGTTGTCGTTCCATGCTCCATCTCCTCCTCACCTGCGAGCACGCGCGGGCCGGTGTCCCGGAGGGCGTCGACCTCGGCCTGGACCCGCGGCACCTCGCGACGCACATCGCGCACGATCGCGGCGCGCTCGCGATCGCGCGCGGGCTCGCGGAGCTCACCGGCGCGCCGCTCCACGAGGGCGCGTACACCCGCCTCGTCGTCGACCTCAACCGCATGGAGGACAACCCCGAGGTGATCGCGTCCGTCTCGCACGGCGTCGTGGTGCCGGGGAACGCCGCGCTCGACGCCGACGGGCGCCGCGCGCGCCTCGCCGCGTGGCACCGGCCGTGGCGCGAGCGCGTCCGCGCCGACGCGGTCGAGCTCTCCGCGCGGGGAGGGTGTCTCCACCTCTCGATCCACTCCTTCGACCCTCTCGTCGATCCGCCGCGCCGCGGCTTCGACGCCGGCGTCCTCTTCGATCCCGCCCGCGCGCCGGAGCGCGAGCACGCCGCGACGCTGCGCGACGGGCTCGAGGGCGCCGGCTTCAACGCGCGGCTCAACGAGCCGTTCCTCGGCACCCCCGAGGGGACGACGAGCTGGCTCCGCGGGCAGCTCGCAGCGGAGCGCTACACGGGGATCGAGCTCGAGGCGTCGTACGCGTGGGTCGACGACGACGCGCGCATCGCCGTGTACGTCGCCGCGATCGCGCGCGCGGTGACCGCGATCGGGAGATGAGCGAGCCGCCCGTCAGGGCGCGACGCGCACGAGCCAGGCCCGATGCAGCTCGCGCGGCGGCGGCTCCGCCGCGAGCGGCGCGAGGCGCGCGATGCTCGCGGCGTCGAGCCAGTAGAGCAGCACGTCGGGGAGGCGCGGGCCGCCGAGCGTGGTGAGATCGTCGGCGGGGAGCCCATCGCTGAGCCTGTCGACGCGGACCGGCATGTCTGCCTCGTCGACGCTCTCGCGATCGACGTCGGCGGGTGCGGGCCCGAACAGCGCCTCGTCCCACGCGCGCAGGAACGCGTCGCGCTCGCTCTCGCGGAGGCCGTGCGCGACGAGCTCCGCGCGCAGCGCCGCCCGCGCGGGAGCGACCGCATCCGTCGGCCGCGCCAGGCGGACGCTCGCGCCGACCGCGGGCACGTCCGCGCGCGAGGCGGTCACGACCGCTCCGTCGAACGCGACGCGCCAGAGCGAGCCGACGGCCTCGCGCAGCCCGCGGTTCGAAACCGTGATCGCCTCGCCGTCCCAGCGCACCTCGAGCGGGAGCGAGGGCGGCGCGTCGCGCGCGCGCACACGGTAGAACAAGAGGGGCGCGCGCACCGAGCCCACCTCGAGGCACGCGGCGTCCGACGTCTCGTAGATCGGGAGCTCGGCGACCTCGCAGTAGCCGTCGGGGCAGCGCGAGTCGTCGACGCCGGGGTAGCTCCCGGCGCAGTGCGGCCCGACGCTCGCGCGCCAGCGGAGCGGCGCCGTCTCGGTCGGCGGGTAGTGCTCGACCACCTCGAGGCCCGGCGGCACGTCGACTCGGACGCTCAGTTCGAAGCGCTCCTCCGTGTGCACGTAGAGCACCGGCTTGTCGACGGTGAGCGCGGGGGCCGGACGCTGGCCGGGCCCGGCGGCGATCTCGAAGCTGCCCGCGCGCGCGCTGATCAGCCCCCACTCGTGGAGCGCGTAGGCGGGCGTGCTCGCCCCGGGATCCGGGAGGTCCGGGTCCGCGCGGGGAGGCGAGCTCCCGCTGCAGGCGACCAGGAGCGAGGCGGCGACGATCGGCGGTGGGCGCACGCCCGAGCGTACGTCACCGCGGGCCGTCACGCCTCCGGCGCGCGGCGCCCACGACGTCCGGCTACCTCGCGCCGGCCGGCGCGCCG
>JAYRVK010000587.1:0-7984 GCA_041918555.1 Sandaracinaceae bacterium | reverse complement strand
GGGGTGAAACCCCCTTCGAAGACTCAGCCGAGGCGCGCGGCCTTGGCCTGCGCGAGCGCCGTCTGCGCGCGCATCAGCTCGCCGAGCTGATCCGCGAGCGCGGGGCCCTTGTCGAGGATGGCGTCGCAGCGCCCGAGCGTGCCGCCGGTCTTGCCGACGAGGCCGCGCGTGTCGCGGACGAGCATCGTCGTGGCCTCGACGAGCTGCTGCGTGGCGTCGATCAGCGGCTCGGCCTTGATCATCGCCTCGTGCAGGCCATGCAGGACGTCCGCCGCCTTGTCGACCAGCTCCATCAGAGGTCCTCGGCGCGATCGCGGAACGCGCCCATCAGCTTCGGGAGGCTCTCCTCGACGAACGCGGCCTGCACCTCCGGCGGGATCGCGACGTTCGTCTCGAGCTCGGCCTCGTAGCGGGCCTCGCACTCGCCGTCGTCGGTCTCGGACAGCTCCCAGCGGCCGTTCATCTTCGTGATCGAGTCCGACTCGACCAGCTCCCACGTGATCGTGTGCTCCGCGATCGCGTACTTGGTCGTGTAGCTCGACCTCAGATCGAAGCCGGCGAAGCTCACGTGGACGTGGAACTTCGCGGTGATCGAGGAGCGCGAGCGCTCGAGCACCTCGACCTTCGTCACCTCGTCCATGAACTCGGGGTACTTCTCGAAGTCGAGGATGACGGCCTTGAGCTCGTCGGGGCTGACGAAGGTCTCGAGGGTGGCTTTGGCGATCGGCATGGCGGCGGAGCGTAGCAGAGAGCCAGCGAAGAGTTCGGTCGTGCCGGCGTAGGGCGTGGCTCCGGCGCCCCTCCGACCCGACCGCGACTGGCCGCGGCTCTGACCCTGAGGATCCCTCACCCGGGATGTGAGGCTCATTCACGATCGCGTGCCACATCGCGCCAGCGCTCGCGCCCGCGCCCGGCCGACCTCCCTGGCACGGCCGTTGCGCTCACGTCCCGCGGGGAGGGCGTCACGCTGTCACCCAGGGCGCTCGCGCTGACTACTTGCTTTGCGATCTCCATCGCGCCGCGGCCGGCCTCGGCCTGCGGCGGGTTCTTCTGCTCGAGCTCGCCGGTCGATCAGGCCGGCGAGACGATCGTCTACGGGATCGAGGACGACGGGACGCTCACCATGTCGGTGCGGGTCGACTACACGGGGGAGGACGACGACTTCGCGTGGATCCTGCCGGTGGTCGCGCCGCCCGAGATCTCGATCGGGACCGACGCGCTCTTCGACACGCTGCGGAGGGTCACCGAGCCGACCTTCGTCGCGCGCGACGTCACGGAGGGCACGTGCCGGCCGCGCCCGCGCTGCGTGTCCCCGACGAGCTGCGCCCCGGTGTACGACACCGGTGGCTGCGCCAACGCGGCAGGCCCGAGCGATCCGTGGACCGGTGGGTTCGTCGACGCGGCGGCGGTCGCCGACGCGAGCGCCCCGGTCCCCGTCGACTCGGGGCCGCCCGACCCGGGCGTGATGGTGTTCAGCCAGGGCCCGATCGGGCCCTACGACACGGTGGTCCTCGGCGCGGCGACGGCGGCCGAGGTCGTCGCGTGGCTCGTCGAGAACGGCTACGAGGTCCCCGCGGCGTCCACGACCTTGCTCGAGCCGTACGCCGCGGCGGGCCACGTCTTCGTGGCGCTGCGGCTGCGCACGAACGTGAGCACGCGCTCGATCCGCCCGATCGTGCTGCGCATGCCGACCCGCGAGGCGTGCCTCCCGATCCGGCTCACCGCGATCGCGACCGTCTCGAACCTCCCGATCGCCGCGTTCTTCCTCGCCCGCGCCCCGGTCACCCCGGCGAACTTCTCGACGGTCGAGCTCGAGCCCGACGACCCGGCGTTCTGGACGGGGGAGCGCCTCTATCGCCAGTGGGTCGCCGCGTCGGTCCTCGAGATGGGCGGCCAGGCCTTCGCGCGCGACTACTCCGGCCCGACCCCCGCGGTCGGGCTCGCGCTCGAGCCCGTCGACGACCTCGCCGCGCTCGGCGATCCGACGAGCTACCTCCAGGAGCTCTCGGCGCGCGGCTACCAGGGGGAGCCGATCCTCCTCGAGCTGTTCGAGCGCTTCCTCCAGCCGCCCGCCGACTACCCGGGGGCCGCCGTCGACTACTACAACTGCCTGTTCCTCGGCGGCGTCGCGGCGTGCGGCGAGCCCTCCCTCTTCGATCCGGCGGGCCTCACCGCGGAGATCACCGCGTCGCTCACGATCCCGCGCGCGGAGGCGCAGGAGCTCGTGAACCGGCACGGCCACCTGACGCGGCTCTCCACGACCATGCGCGCGCAGGACATGACCCTCGACCCGGTCTTCGTCGTCGACGAGGGGCTCGAGGATCGCGACAACGTGTTCCTCGCGGACCGAGTGACCGAGTGCAGCGCCGACTACTTCGGCGGGGACGCCCCGCGGCACTGGCAGATCGGCGAGGAGCGCTTCGAGATCTCGGCCGGGACGCTCGCCGACGATCGCGCCTACTGCGCGGCGCTCGACGGGATCCCCGCGTCGGAGGCGAGGGAGTGCCCCTCGATGGAGAGCTCGCGCTCGGGCGGCTGCCTCTGCTTCGTGGGCGGCGCCGCGCCCGCGCAAGGCGGCGCGCTCGTCGCGGTCGCGCTCCTCCTCGGCGTGCGGCGGCTGCGCCGCGGGCGCGCTACAGGAAGCTCGGGATCAGCCCGCGGACCCGCTTGATCCCGGGCGAGAGCAGGTGCGTGCGCAGCGCGCCGGCCGCCTCGCCGAGGCCCCTCGGGAACGCGCGGAACACCACGTTGAGGTGGTCCTCGTCGCTCTCGATCCCGTGCATGGTGATCAAGGGCGTCACCACCGACAGCGCCTGCCGCACGATCGGGTTCTCGCCGATCTTCGGCTCGCGCATGAGGTCGAGCGTGAGCTTGTTGTCCTGCGCGTCGACGATCACGGGCGGGAGGTCCATGTACTTCGCGAGCTCACCGGGCCGGCTCAGATCGAGCGCGCCGCTCCGCAGGAGCGCGGCCACCGGCGTCATCGCGTCGCCGATGACCTCCATCCAGATCTCCTCGAGCCGCACGACCATCCGGATCTGATCGGGATCGAGGACGACGCGGTCGATGTACACGACCGCGGAGGCGCGCACCGGCGTCTTCATGAGGTCGACGCTGGCGGTCACGCGCAGGCCCGGCGGCACCTCGGTGATCACCGGGTCCTCGATCTTGCCGCCCTTCGCGGCCTGCTCCATCAGCCAGCGCAGCGCGTCCACGGGGACGCCCCAGCGCAGCCCGACCAAGTTGCGGACCGCGCGCCCGATCTCTCCGGGGTTCCGCCGCAGGTAGCTGCCCGCGGCCGACCACGCCCTCTGTGCCATCGACATGCGGCGGCCAGCATACCCCAGCGCTCGGACTTTGGGATCGACCTCGGGTACCGTGCGCGCATGTCCGACTTCCTCGACGTCATGCACGAGTACTTCCGCGGCGAGAAGCTCGCGGGCGCGGCGATCCTCGCGGTGGGGCTCGGCCTCGCGGGCTTCGCGCTCTACGTCTTCAAGACGAACCAGGGCGGCTTCGTGTGGGGCCTCACGACGCCGCTCGCCATCGTCGGCGTGCTCGCGGTGACCGTCGCGCCCTTCTTCATCGTGCACAACGGCCGGCTCGCCGACGACATCGCCGCGCGGTACGCGGCGGACCCCGCGGAGCTCGCGCGCGCCGAGGGCGAGCGCATGACGCGCGTGAACGCGAACTGGCCGCGCCTGAAGATCGCGTGGGCCGTGATCGGCGTGATCGCGATGGGCCTGATGCTCTTCGTGCATCGCGACTGGGCGAGCGGGCTCGGCGTCGCGCTCATCCTGCTCGTCGCGATCCTCTTCACGGTGGACACCCTCGGGGAGCGGCGCGCCGTGCCCTACGCGGAGGCCCTGCAGGCGATCGCGCCGGTTGACTAGCGCGCGAGCGCGGGTGAAAAGCGGGCCCATGCCGACCCACGCCGAGCTCGCCAACGCGATCCGCGCCCTCTCGATGGACGCCGTCCAGAAGGCCGACTCCGGCCACCCGGGCATGCCGATGGGCATGGCCGACGTGGCCGTCGTGCTCTTCCGCGACGTGCTGCGCTTCGACGCCAGCGCGCCCGCGTGGCCGGATCGCGATCGATTCGTGCTGAGCGCGGGCCACGGCTCGATGCTGCTCTACTCGCTGCTGCACCTCACGGGCTACGAGGACATGACCCTCGAGGAGCTCGAGGCGTTCCGGCAGCTCGGGAGCAAGACCGCGGGGCACCCCGAGCACGGGCACGCCGCCGGGATCGAGACGACGACCGGCCCGCTCGGGCAGGGCCTCGCGAACGCGGTCGGGATGGCGCTCGCGGAGCGGCACCTCGCCGCGCGCTTCGGCGACGACGTCGTCGACCACCGCACGTTCGTGATCGCGGGCGATGGCTGCCTCATGGAGGGGATCAGCCACGAGGCCATCAGCCTCGCGGGGCACCTCGGGCTCGGGAAGCTCACGGTGCTCTTCGACGACAACCACATCTCGATCGACGGCCCGACCGAGCTCACGGTCAGCGACGATCAGGCCGCGCGCTTCGAGGCGTGCGGCTGGCACGTGCAGCGCTGCGACGGCCACGACCCCGAGGCGGTGCGCAACGCGCTCGAGGCGGCGATCGCGGAGACGGAGCGGCCGAGCATGATCGCGTGCCGCACCACCATCGGCTACGGCGCGCCGACCAAGGCGAACACCGCGGCGGCGCACGGCTCGCCCCTCGGCGCGGACGAGATCGCGGGCGCCCGCGCGCGCCTGGGCTGGACGCACCCGCCGTTCGAGGTCCCCGACGCGATCCGCACCGCGTGGCGCGCGATCGGCGCGCGCGGGCGCGGCGGGCGCGAGGCGTGGGAGCGGCGCGTCGAGGCGCTCCCCGCGGAGCGTCGCGCGGAGCTGCTCCGCGCGCTCACGGGCGAGCTGCCCGCCGCGCTCGCCGAGACGGTGCGAACGACCAAGGCCGCGTGGCTGGCGAAGCCGCCGAAGAAGGCGACGCGCAATTCGAGCGGTGACGTGCTCGACGTGCTCGGCGCGGTGGTGCCGGAGCTGCTCGGGGGCTCGGCGGATCTCACCGGGTCGAACAAGACCAAGGCCAAGGCGATGCAGGTCGTGCAGAAGGGCGCGTGGGGGCACCGCTACGTGCACTACGGCGTGCGAGAGCACGGGATGGCCGCGGCGATGAACGGGATGGCCCTGCACGGCGGCGTGATCCCGTACGGCGGCACGTTCCTCGTGTTCACCGACTACTGCCGGCCCGCGATCCGGCTCAGCGCGCTGATGGGGCAGCGGGTGATCTACGTGATGACCCACGACTCGATCGGCCTGGGCGAGGACGGCCCGACGCACCAGCCGATCGAGCACCTCATGGCGCTCCGCGCGATCCCGGGGCTGCGCGTGTACCGACCCGCCGACGCGGTCGAGACGCTCGAGTGCTGGGAGCTCGCGCTCGCGGATCGCGCGCATCCGTCGGTGCTCGCGCTCACGCGTCAGGATCTGCCGGGCGTGCGCACGTCGGGCGATCCCGCGAAGAACCTCTGCGCGGGCGGCGCGTACGTGCTGCGCGAGCCCGCGGGCGCGCGCGACGTGACGCTCTTGGCGACGGGCTCCGAGGTCCCGATCGCGCTCGAGGCCGCCGATCGGTTGGCCGCCGAGGGCAAGGCCGCCGCGGTCGTGTCGATGCCGTGCTGGGAGCGCTTCGCCGAGCAGCCCGAGGCGCTGCGCGGCGAGGTCCTCGGCACCGCGCCGCGCGTGTCCGTCGAGGCGGGGATCACCTTCGGCTGGTCGCGCTGGATGGTCGCCGCGAGCGTGGGCATCGACACCTTCGGCACGAGCGCCCCCTACGAGCAGGCCTACGAGCACTTCGGCCTCACCCCCGCGCACGTCGCCGAGGTCGCGATGCAGGCGATCGGCTAAGCGCTCTTCTTCTCGAGCGCCTCGATGCGGCGCTCGTGGTCGTCGAGCCGCGTGCGATCGGCGCGCTGCTCGGCCAGCAAATCGCGGACCTCGCCGACCGCTCGCGCGACGGCGACGAGCTCCGTCGCAAGGCGCAGCGCGTCTTCGGTCTGGCGGCGCTCGAGGCGCTCGAGGCGGGCGTTGGTCTGGTCGAGACGCTCGTTGGTCTGTGACTGGGCCGCCCGCATTTCGCGCATCTCGTCGCGGATCTGGACGAGGATCTGCGTCGTGAGGTCGCCGCCGCCCTCACCCTTCTTCTTACCCGCCATGGTCTGGCCAAGATAGCACCCGAAAGGCGAAGCGGCGGTCGGCCCCCCCGGGCCGCCGCCGCCTCGAGCCTCCCTCCCCCGAGGCCTCAGAGCACGTCGAGCGTGCTCGTCAGCGCGATGACCGCGTCGCGGCCCCGCTCCGCGTTGCTGCGGCTCGCGTACGTCTCGCTCGTCCCGATCACCGCGCCGTTGGCCGCCTTCAGGTTGAAGTAGAAGCCCCCGTCGGCCGACGCGGCGATCGCATAGCGCGACGCGAGCACGCCGTTCTCCGCGACCGAGAAGGCGCCGTTGTACGCGGCCTCCTGGGTCGAGTAGCCCTGCGAGCGCAGGACGATCTCGCCGTTGCCGGCGTGCAGGCTGAAGTAGAAGCGGCCGTCCATGCCGCGGAACACGTCGTAGCGGGCGCCCGTGCGGTTCGCCTGCCAGTCGAGCCAGGCGCCGACGTTGGCGACCACGGCCTCGACCCCGCGCTCCGCGTCGCTGCGTTGCGTGTAGGTCTCGCTGGTCCCGATCACGCGGCCGTTCGCCGACTCGAGCAGGAAGTAGAACGAGCCGTCGCGCGCGGCGAGGACCTCGTAGCGGTTCCAGAGCTCGCCGTTGTCGAGCACGCTGATCACGCCGCTCAGCGCGGCGGTCCGCGTCGAGTAGCCCTGCGAGGTGAGGATCACCTCGTGGTTCGCGGCGTGGAGGTTGAAGTAGTGCCGGCCGTCCGAGCCCGCGAACACCTCGAAGTACGGGCGCGCGGTGAGCTCGCTGGTGCCGTCGCCGACCCCGCGCTCCATCGCGCAGCCGTCGAGGCCGAGGAGGAGGAGGGCGAGGCCGAGGAGACCGAGAATCTGCGAAGTCTTCATGCCCTTCCTCCTTTCAAACACGGTGCCAGACCGCGGCTCACGAAATCATTGAGGTTTGTTCGGGACTGTGTTCAAGTTGCCAGACTTCTGTTAATCTGATTGAACGGTAGTCCGGTGGAGCAAACGACCGAAGCCCTGCACGCCTCCGACGTCGAGTCGCTCGGGCGGCGGATCATGGCCCTCGCGTGCGAGCAGACGGGCGCGCACCACGGGGCGATCCTGCTCTGGGACGAGGCGGCGGGCGGGCTCGCGCTGGACTTCCACGTGGTCGAGGACCGGATCGTCACGCTCCCCGACGAGGTGATCCCGCTGCGCCGCGCGGGCCGCGTGAACGGGGTCGCCGCGCACGTGTTCGAGACGAACGCGCCCTACCTCACGCAGGACACCTCGCGCGACCCCTACTACACGGACTACTTCTTCGACGTCGCGTCGATCGCGGCGGCGCCGATCCGCTACCAGGACCGGCCGATCGGGGTGCTGAGCGTGTCGTCGCGGCGGACCGCTCGCTTCGCGCCCGAGACGCTCGCGCGGCTCTCCGAGATCGCGGCCTCGAGCGCCTTGTTCCTCCGGCGTGCGCAGCTCTACCGCGCGAGCCGGTCGGGGCCGCGACCGTTCCTCATCAAGGGGATGTCGCCCGCGTGGCTCGAGGTCGAGCGCCGGATCGAGCGCGTCGCGGGCACCGACGCGCCCGTCCTCGTCACCGGCGAGAGCGGCACCGGCAAGGAGCTCGTCGCGCACGCGATCCACTTCAACAGCCGCCGCGCCGCCGCGCCGTTCGTGTCGGTGAACTGCGCCGCGATCCCGGACCAGCTCCTCGAGAGCGTGCTCTTCGGCCACGTGCGCGGGGCCTTCACCGGCGCGACCGCGGACAAGAAGGGCGAGCTCCAGAAGGCGCACGGCGGCACGCTCTTCCTCGACGAGCTCGGCGAG
>JAYRVK010000586.1:0-7328 GCA_041918555.1 Sandaracinaceae bacterium | reverse complement strand
ATGACCCACCCCGACGGGGTGGGCGACGCCCCGCCGCTCGTGCTCCTCCACTCTCGCGACGCGGAGCCCAGCGCCGAGTCGCCTCTCTGTTATCGCGAGCGGGTCTACTTCGTCCCGCGGGTGCCGTCGGACTACGTGCTCGAGGCCCTCTTGTCGGCGCGCTTCGAGGAGCTGCGCGGGGAGCTCGACGGGCGCCCGAAGGGGAAGCTCGTCAACCTCGCGCTCTTCGATCACGAGTGGCAGGGTCGGCCGGAGCGGCCGCCGCTGCTCACGCTGCAGTGGAAGGACTGGCGGGGTGAGCCGGTCCTCAGCAAGCCGGGCAAGGCGACAGAGGGACCCTCAGTCGCCTCGACCCCCGCGCCCGCGCCGAAGGCCGAGTGGAGGTCCGCACCGCCCCCCCCCGCTTCGGTCCCTCCGACCGCGGCGCCGAGCACGCCCTCCCCGGCGTCGGAGCCGCCCTCCGCCCCCGCCGTCGCGCCGTCGCCGCCGAGCGCGCCTCCCCCCGCGGCGTCGGAGCCGCCCTTCGCCCCCGCCTTCGCGTCATCGCCGCCGAGCGCACCCGCCTCGCATCCGCCGGTCGCACCGGCGCCGAGCGCACCGCCGCCGGCCGCGCGCCCGGTCTCACAGCCCCCGGGGAGGAGCGACGACCGCCTCGCTACAGCGTTCGAGGCCCTCCAGGACCTCTTCTTCCTCACGACCCCGATGGAGGGGCTCGACTTCGTCATGAAGCTGCTCGACGACCTCGTCCCGAGCGAGGCGAAGAGCATCTGCCTCTACGACATCAACACGGACGAGCTCCGCTTCGTGGCGCTGGCGGGGCCCGGCGCCGACGAGCGCCGTGGTGAAGGCGTGCCGCGCCTCTCGGGGCTGCTCGGCGTCGCCGCCCTCGCTCCGAACACGACCGTGCTCGTAGAGGACGCGTCCGCGGACGACCGCTTCGATCCGGGCGTGGACGGTCGCATCGGACTGAGCGCCGAGAACCTCGCGGTCGTCGCGCTGACGCACCAGGGACGGCTGCTCGGCGTGCTCCAGCTGATCAATCGGCGGCAGCAGGCCCAGTTCAGCCGCGCCGACGCCAACCTGCTCTACTACGTCGCCGAGAAGCTCGCCGAGTTCCTCTACTCTGCGCGGCTGCACGCGCGCGGCTGAGGCCACGTCCCGACGCTACTGCTGGGTGAGGAGCGCCCGGATCTCCTGCTCCATCGTGCGTGCATCCCCCGATCGGTAGCCCTCGTGGACGTGCCGCACGACTCCGGCGCGGTCGACGATGTAGCTCGACGGCATGCGCGGCGGCGAGTACCGACCGGCGACCGCGTGCTGCGCGTCGTGCACGACGGGGAACGAGACCCGGTGCGACGACAAGAACCCTTGCATGTTATCGACGGTGCGATCCTGCGACACCGCGACCACTCGGAAGCCCTGCCCGCGGTAGGTCGTGTAGAGCCGCTCGAGCACCGGCATCTCCTCGGCGCACGGCTCGCACCACGACGCCCAGAAGTCGACGAGGACCACGTTCCCGCGGAGGGACGCGATCGTGACGTTGTTGCCTTGGAGGTCGCGCAGCCCGATCTCGGGGGCGCGCTGACCCGTGCTCAGCGCATAGGCGGACGCCGCAAAGGCGAGCAGCGCGGCGGCGGCGAGGACCGAGGGGACGGGGCGAAGCAGCTTGGCGAGTCGGGTCATGACGCTCCGTTGGACGGCGGGTAGACGGGAGGATTCACCCCGCATCCTACCGAACGCGGGCATCACTCATCGAGGGCTTCTCGCACGTAATCGGCGAGCGCCTGCGGCGGCTCGTTGAAGCGACGGCCGTTGACGAAGAACGAAGGCGTCCCCTCGACGCCGGCCTCGCGGCCGACCTCCTTGTTCGCCTCGACGCGATCCTGCGTCTCGCTCGACTCCATGTCCGCGCGGAACCGCTCGAGATCGAGGCCGATCTGCTGCGCGTAGCCCTCGAGGTGCTCCTGCTCGAGCTGCTGCTGATGCTCGAACAAGAGATCGTGCATCTCCCAGAAGCGATCCTGGTTCGCCGCCGCCACCGCGGCGCGCGCCGCCGGCATCGCGTGCGGGTGGTTGCTCAGCGGGTAGTGCATGAACACGAGGCGGACCCGCCCCTCGAACTCGCGGAGGGCCTGCTGGATGATCGGGTGGGCGCGACCGCAGTACGGGCACTCGAAGTCGGAGAACTCGACGATGGTCACCTGCGCCATCTGCGAGCCGCGGCTCGGCGCACCGTCCGTCGGGATCTCGACACGGCCCCCCGATCCATACCGTCCTTCGAAGAGGTCCTCGACCTCCTGTCGCTCGTAGCCCTCCTGGATTAGCCGCACCAGGTATCGGGAGGCGGGCACGCACGCACGGCACGACCGCTGCTCCGCGACGCAGCGCCCGACGCTGATGGGCTCGCCGCACGGCGAGAGCTGATCGTTGATCAGCTCTACCCAGATGCGACGCTCGGAGCGGGTGAGCTCGGAGACATCGACCGCCTCGAGGGACTCGACGCGCGTTCGCCCCTCCGCTTCCTCGTTGCCCTGGCTGCCGTTCCCTCCGCTCGAGCGATCCTCGTCGTCTCCGCTACAGCTCGCGCCGAGGCAGAGCACGCCCATCAGGATGACGGGCACCACGCGCAGCTGGGTGGGGGGGGTCATCGGCGCCGACCTTAGCGTGGATCCCGCCCCCCGGCAGCCCCGTCGCGACATCAGTCGATCGGAGCCCCCGCGCGGATCCAGTACGAGAGCGCCCGCAGCTCCTCCTCGGAGGGCGGATCGATCCGCACCGTCGCGTGCCCAGCGCCCTCCTCGAGGAGCACGTATAGGAGGTAGCTCTGCGCCGGCCGGCCGACCCCGCCGACCACGTCGATGCGCGCGAGGCCCGTGAGGGTGGAGGCGCCGTGCCACGGATCGTCGCCCTGCGTGCCCGTGCGCGATCCCTCGGCGACCACCCCGATCGCGGTTCGCTGGATCCCGTCCGGGCTGGCGAGGTCCAGCCCGAGCGCGGGCGTGCTGCCGCCATGACAGCCGTCGGCGGCGCAGCCGGCGAGGATCGGACGGACGCGGTCGAACGACTCGGAGCGCGGCGCGACGCCCTCCGCGCGCAGCCCAGTCTCGAAGACGACCTCGTGCGCCTCGGCCATCGGGACCAGCGCGAGGTCGCGCAGCCCCTCGACGACGAGGCGATGGCGCACGGTCGGCGCGAGCGGCTCGCCGAGGAGCTCCACCTCCAGCACCCGGTCGACCGGCTCGAGCCATACGGAGACGAGCGCGGCGCGTGCACCGCTCTGGATGCGGACGTTCCCGCGGTGCACGTCTCTCGGGAAGACCGGGCGGTCGAAGGACAGGCGAAATGGACCGGCGCGGTCGACGTCGACCGCTCCGGCGGCGGGCGCGCTCGAGAGCACCACCGGACCGGAGCCGAGGTCGCGCTCGACCGGCAGGTCGCACGCGGCGAGCACGAAGAGGAGGAGGCTGGCGCCGCGGCTCAACTCTCGCTGTAGAAGACGAGCTGCTGCCGGATCGTCTCGTCGTCGATCCCGTTCGGGATGTGCTCCTTGAGACAGTCGGCGACCGTCACGAGCATGTCGTCGACGCCCTTGTCTTCGATGAGCTTGGCCAAGAGCGTCCTCGCCTCCCGCGAGTCGTCGTCCCGCAAGAACTGGCGGATCTCGTCGATCGAGACCTCGCCGGAGAAGTCAATCTGTGCGTTCTGCAGTAGGAAGCGGGCAAGCTCTTTCACGGTCCCTCCAAGTTGCCGCCCGGCGGCGTCGGGACGTTGTAGCCGCGCCGGGTCCGCTGGTGCAAGGGATTTGCCCAGTGGTAGCTTCGACCCATGACCGGTCCGAGGATTCGGATCCTGGGCACCGCGTTCGCGATCGTCCCCAGCTCGCGGCCTCAGAGCTCCGCGATCCTCGCGATGATCGATGCGCTGCGCGGCGACCTCGATCTCGTCACCCTCAAGACCGAGGACCTGCCGCACATCAAGCGCATCGGCGACGCGCGCATGTTCCGGGTCCCCGTCGGACGGAGCGGCGCCGACGAGCAGCGCGCCATCTACGCGCGGGCGGTGGCGCGACAGCTCGAGGCCGAGCCGTACGACGTCGTCCACGTCCTCGACCCCTGGGCCGGAGCGATCGCCGCGGAGCGCAAGGCGCAGCGCGGCTACACGCTCGTCTACGAGCTGACGACGTTCCCCGACAGCGACTCGCTCTCCTGGCTCGAGGCGCACGAGGCGACGACGAGCGCCGCCGACCGGGTCCTCGTCGCAACGGAGGCCTCTCGGAGCGCGCTCGAACAGAGCCGTGCGCTCGCCGGCCGGGTCGAGGTGGTGCGGCCCGGGGTCGACGTCGGCGCCTACGACTGGGGCGGCGTCGGCCCCTTCCGCGTACCGCGCGTGCTCTACTTCGGCTCGTTCGCGCCGTCGCGGGATGTGGAGACGCTCCTCGACGCGGTGAAGCGCGTGTCGTCGCATCGCTCCGTGCACGTGCTCCTCGCAGGGGAGCATGGCCCCGAGCGACGCGCCGAGCTCCGCGCCGAGATCGAGCGCCGCGGGCTCGCGGGCGTGGTCGACGTCCGAGGTGAGCCGATCGCCACGAAGATCCCAGCGGTCGTCGCGGCCGCGGACGTCTGCGTCGCCCCTTCGGCCGGACATCGCGTCGCCGGGTGCGCGGAGCTGCCCCAGCCCCTGCTCGAGTACCTCGCGTGCGCACGACCCGTGGTGGCAGCCGCGGTGCCCGGCGTCTCGGAGCTCGTCCGCGACGAGGTCGAGGCCCTCCTCTACCCGCCGGGGAGCCCCGCCGCGCTCGCAGATGCCATCCTCGAGGTGCTCCGCGACGCGACGCTGCGCGAGCGGATCGCGACGGCCGGCTACGAGCGCGCGCGCAACGACCTCAGCCTCGGCGCGCGGCGCCGTCGAGTGCGGGAGATCTACGAGAGCATCGCACCTGGCTCGCAGGTCCACGATCCCTGGCAAGAGGAGTTCGAAGAGGTCACCGGCCTCATCGAGCTCGAGAGCGGCGCCTTCGAGATGCTCGAGGGGCTCGCCGAGGATGCCTCGTTGCCCCCGCCGCCGGGGCGAGCTCGCAACGTCGACACCGCCGAGACCGACGCGCCGGAAGAGCCGACCGGGGAGCTCACGAAGCCGCGCGCCCCCCCCCCGCCGCCGAGCCCCACCGACACCTCCCCCGGGCTCGTCGTACCCGACACCGACCCCGGGCGGCGCTGAGGCTCAGCGACAACGTCGCGCGAGCGCCTCGACGTCGCCGTGGCAGGTCGCGCACGCGCGCGCGTTGGTCTCGAGCGCCGCCGCGCAGCTCGCCTCGAACCCTGGCGGGTGCGGGCTCACCCCCGCGCCGATGCCGAGCGAGCCGTGGCACGCGACGCAGTCGCGCTCGGCGTGACAGCTCGCGCACGTGCTCATCGCCCGTCGCGCCTCGACGCCGTGGAGCGATGGACCGCGCACCCACACCGCGGACGGCGGGTGGTAGCGCTCGGCGGCGCGCACGTCCGGCGCGCTCATCGGCGAGAGCCCGAGCCGCGCATGGCACTCCGCGCAGAACGTCGACACCTGATGGCAGGACGTGCACCGCGGCTGGTCGCGACGCGCCTGTGCGACGTGCGTCGTGAGGTAGTCGCCCGGGTGGATGCGCCGCGGACGCACCCGTCCGTCGTGGCACTCCGCGCACTCGGACTCCTCGTGACAGCTCGCGCATGCGCCGCCCTGATCCGCGGCGACCCAGCGGTGCCGCACGAGCCACTCGTGATCGTGGCGCATGTCGAACAGCCACGTCGGCGGGTTCATGTCTCCCTCGTCGAAGCGCGCGCGCACGCGCCCGTCCGGCTCGGTGAGGTGACACACCCCGCACGCGTTCGGCGCCCGCGCCTCGACGTCGAAGCCCGCGGGCGCGTGGCACTCGAAGCACGCACGCATGGGCGGGAGGTGACGGCGGTCCGCGACCTCGGCGCGCTCGACGCCGGCGTGGCACTCGAGGCAGCGCATCCCCACCTCCACGTGCCGCCGATGCGAGAAGCGCAGGCGCGCCGTCGGGAGGTCGGACTCCGCCGGAGGCTCGCCGTCACGGAAGCCCGCGTGGCAGAGGCCGCAGCGCGCCTCGCGATCGGCGCTCGCGCGGTCGAGCTCCGCGGCGTGGCACGGCCCGCACGACGCCTCGCTCGGGATCAGCGAGTCGGACGCTCGGTCACTCACGCCGGCGCCGCGATGACAGCGCACGCAGCGGAGCTCGCGATGCGCGGGGTGCGAGTGATCCATGCGGAGCGCGATCCGCTGCGGTGGATACACGAGCGGCGAAGGGCCGCGCCGGTCCGGCGAGAGCCGGGTCCGGCGGACCGCCGCGCTCGGAGGGCGGCTCTGCCCATCGGCGCCCTTCGTCGACCAGCCGAGGGCGCCGATCGTCGCGAGCGCCGCGAGCAGGGCCGCGAGTCGCCTCAGCGCCACGTGTCCACCCGGACGGCGAGGACGCCGCGGAAGCGATGGCCGACGGTCCGGCTCGTCGCGTGCTGGAGCTCGGCGACCGCCATGACCTCGGGCGCGATCCGGAACCGCGCCTCGAGCGCCTCGGACACGACCGCACCGTACAGGTCGGCGCGGTTCGGGTCGTCGAAGTGCCACGCGGAGACGTCGAGGCCGATCTCCATGAACCCGAAGAAGCGACGCTCGAGCTCGATGGACGCGCCGGCGAGCGGGCCGAGCGCGCCCGACCATCCGAACCCCGAGAGGCCGAGCTCGAAGCCCTCCCAGCGTCCGCGGATCCAGCCGTCGAGGCCGGCGTCGAGGTCCTCGCCGTTCACGTCCCCGAGCTCCGCGCGCCGCCCCCGGAGCGCTCCACCCAACGCGAAGTCGGCGGTGACCCGCCACTCCGCTGACAACTCCGCTTGCGCGATGGGGGCGACCGCGAACCACGCCCAGATCGTGCCGGGATCGAAGCGCGGCACGTGGCGAGAGGCGCCGACGCGCACCACCAGGTCGCGCTCGCCGACGCTGGCGCGGGCGGAGGCCTCGATCACTTCGGAGGTGAGCAGATCGTACACTCCCGTCGCGTCGAGCCTCAGCCACTCGGCAGGCTGCGACGACAGCGCCGCGCCGAGCCGCGAGACCACGTCTCCGTCGGGCTCCCAGAGGTGACGGTAGAACGCCGAGGCGTTCAGCCAACGTCCGGGACCGCCCGCCACGCTGGCCCCCGCCACCCACGTGTCCACGGCTGGCGCGGAGAACGGCACGTCGTCGGCATTGGACAACCGCAACGATCCTTGCGGATCCGAGCGCGCCGTCCCCCCGATCGTGGTGCCTCGCACGAGGAGCCCCGCGAGCGCCTCGAT
>JAYRVK010000585.1:0-11024 GCA_041918555.1 Sandaracinaceae bacterium | reverse complement strand
TGCCCCGAGCGCGGCCCGCGCGGCCGCGACGTCCCGCTCGCGCGCGCTCCAGAAGGCGTCGTCGTACACCACGCGTCGCGCCCCCACGGCGCGCAGCGTCGGCCAGCGTCGGAGCCGCCGGACCCGCCAGCGTCCGTCCTCGCGCACGAGGTCCACCTCGAGCCCGCCGCCGCTCTCGTCCTCCCCGCCCGCGAAGCGCTCGAGGACCGTGCCGGTCAGGCGGGCCTCGTCGCCCTCGCGATGGAGCTCCGCGCGCACGAAGCCGCGCTCGTACGCGTCGGCGCCGGGCTCGAGCGGTCCGTCGCCGGTCTCGCTCTCCCACTCCCCGCGCGCGGCCGCGGCGGGGAATCGCAGCGGGACGTCGAGGGCCGACGGCGCGCTCGTCCGCGCGAACACGACCTCGGCGTCGTGGGCGAACCACGCGCTGCCGTCGACCCCGCGTGGCCACACCGTGGCCACGTCGAGGGCGATCTCTCCGATGACGTGGTCGACGCCGTCGGGGAAGCAGTCCTCGACGATCGGCGAGTTGCCCGGGTCACAGCCCGCGAAGGTCGCCGCCTCACCGACGACGGGCGGCGGCGCGGGGCGCGGCGGGGGAGCCGGCGCGGCGGCACCGCACGCGGCGAGCACGAGCGAGCCGAGACATCGGAGCACCATGCCCGCAGCGTACCCGATGGGCGTGGGCGGCGGCTCGGCGGCCGGGCACGATCCTCACGTCAACGCGACTTGCGTGCGCTCTTGCCTTTGGTGAGGTGCGCGACCGCGTTGCCGAGCCCCTCGGCGGTGAGGGGGAACATCTCGAACACCTGCCGCACGTACTCGATGGTGTTGCCGCCCCAGTACTTCTCGGGCTCGGGGTTCAGCCAGCACGAACGCTCGAAGTGATCCTGCAGCAGCATCAGCCACACGATGCCCTCGACGCGGTCCTCCTCCGCGAGGTCGTAGCCGCCGCCCGCCTGCAGGAGCTCGTAGGGCGCCATGAGCGCGTCGCCGAGCAGGATGAGCTTGAAGTGCGGGCCGCAGTCGGCGAGCAGGTCCCGCACGCGCACGGCCTTCGCGAACTGCGCGTCCTCGTAGACCTTCCCGTAGATGCAGTTGTGGAAGTAGTAGCAGCGCAGCTCCTTGAAGTGGCTCGACTTCTTGGCGGCGCTGAACAGCCGGCTCGCGAGGTGCGCGTACGGATCCATGGAGCCGCCGACGTCCATCAAGAGCAGGACGCGCGTGTTCGGACGGCGGGGAGGGCGCATCACGATCTCGAGCTCGCCCGCGTTCTTGGCGGTCTCGTCGATCGTGCCCTCGAGATCGAGCTCCTCCTCCGCGCCGTCGCGGGTCAGCGCGCGCAGCTTGCGCAGCGCGACGGCCATCTGTCGGACGTCGAGCGTCACGTCGTCGCGGTAGCCCTGGAAGCGGCGCTCGGTCGCCACCTGGATCGCGCTGCGGTTCCCGCCCGCGCCGCCGACGCGGATCCCCGGGCGCGCCGCGCCGGAGTGGCCGAACGGCGAGGTCCCGCCGGTCCCGATCCAGCGGTTGCCGCGGTCGTGGCGCGCGTCCTGCTCGTTCATGCGCTCCTCGAAGAGGCGCTTCAGCTCCTCGGCGTCGAACTGCTCGAGCAGCGCGCGCTCCTCCGGCGTGAGCTCGCGGACGCGCTCCTTCGCGTCGGCGAGCCACTCGAGCAGCTCCTCCTTGAGCTTCTTCGACTGCACCTCGACGCCCTTGAAGTGCTTCATGAACGCTTGATCGAAGTCGTCGAGGTGCGCCTCCGAGTGCACCAGCAGCGCGCGCGCGACGTGGTAGAAGCCCTCGAGCGAGCTGTCGTGCAAGCCCGCCTCGAGCGCGCGCGCGAGGTTCATCGCCTCCTGGGTGCCGACCGGCACGCCGCGCGCGCGGAGCTCGTAGACGAACGGGACGAACACGTCAGCTCCGCCAGCGAACGCCGCCGGCGAGCTGATCGGCGAGCGCGACGATGTCCTGCTCCTTCTTGAGCAGCGCGCCGAGGAACGGGAGCTTCGCGTCGAGCTTCAGGTCGGCGACGCCGGCGTTGCGGAGCACGGCGATCCAGTCGATGAGCTCGCTCGTGCTCGGTCGCTTGCGCAGCCGCTTCATGGAGCGGATCTCGTAGAAGACCTTCAGCGCCTGCTCGACGAGCGACTCCTCGACCTTCGGGTGATGCACCCGGACGATGCGCCGCATCAGCTCCGGATCGGGGAAGTCGATGAAGTGGAACACGCAGCGGCGCAGGAACGCGTCGGGGAGCTCCTTCTCGTTGTTCGAGGTGATCACCACGACGGGCCGCTGCTTCGCGACGACGTCGTCGCCGGTCTCGTCGACGCGAAAGCGCATCCGATCGAGCTCGTGCAAGAGGTCGTTCGGGAACTCGAGGTCCGCCTTGTCGACCTCGTCGATCAACAGGACCACGCGCTGCTCGTCGGCGAAGGCGCGGCCGAGCGGGCCCTTCTTGATGTACCGCCGGATGTCCTTCACGTCTCCGTCGCCGAAGCGCGAGTCGTAGAGCCGCTGCACGGTGTCGTACACGTACAAGCCGTCTTGCGCCCGCGTGGTGCTCTTCACGTGCCACGTGATGAGCGGCATCCCGAGCCCCTCCGCGATCGCCTCGGCGAGGAGGGTCTTGCCGGTGCCCGGCTCGCCCTTCACGAGCAGGGGCCGCTCCAGCACGAGCGCGCAGTTGACGGCGGCCTCGAGGGACCCGTCGGTCAGGTAGGTATCGGTGCCGCGGAACCGGGCGAAGGGCTCGCTCATCGCTTCTTCTTTCGCTTCGGGTCGCCGGCCTTCTTGGCCGGACGGACCCGCTCCCAGAAGCGCCCGACGGGGACCCCGAGCGCCATGCCGACGCCGACCCCGATCAAGAGCGTGATTCCGAGCGTGGTCATCATGATGGCTGCCCCCCGATTCTCGACGGAACCGTAGTGCCCGGCCTCGAGGGCCGCCAGGGTGAATCGTCGTTCAGCGAGCCGGCTACTCGCCGTACGGGACCCAGATGTTCTTCACGTGGGTCGCCTCGCGCAAGAAGTCGCGCCCGGCGGCTTCGCGATCGCTCATCCAGTCGCGCGGGGGGCCCAGGTCGCACCAGGTCCGCTTCATGTTCCCCGCGCTCGCGAGCTCGACCTCGCGCGCGCCCTCGCGCGGGCCGAAGTACCAGAGCTGATCGACGTCGTCGTGCGCCGCGAGGCTCGGGACGACCTCCGCGCGGTGGCCGGTCACGATGTTGAGCGCGCCCGGCGGGAGGTCGCTCGTCTCCATCACTTGGTAGAAGTCGGTCGCCGCGAGCGGGTGCCGCTCCGA
The DNA here is from genome assembly GCA_041918555.1 of Sandaracinaceae bacterium. Taxonomy (GTDB): domain Bacteria; phylum Myxococcota_A; class Polyangia; order Polyangiales; family Sandaracinaceae; genus JACKEC01. Next base: position 7,724 of record JAYRVK010000585.1, on the reverse strand, counting down.
CGGGATCGCGACGACCGCGTTCCCCGTCGCGAGCGCCGGCGCGACGAGCGACACGAACGCGAGGAGCGGGTGCTCGTTCGGACAGACGATCCCCATCACTCCGATCGCCTCGTTCATCGCGATCGTCACGTTGCGATGCGGCGTCGCGTGCACGAGGCCGTCGTACTTGTCCGCCCACGCGGCGTACGTGAAGAGACGATCGATCGACTTGTCGACCTCGCGCTCGGCCGCGGCTTGATCGCCGATCATGCGCGCGATGCGGTGCGCGAGCTCCGCGTGGCGCTCGGCGAGGTTCTCGGCGAGGTAGTACAGGATCTGCGCGCGCAGGTGCGCGGTGCCGGCGGCCCAGCCGCGCGCCCCGTGCGCGGCCTCGACCGCGTCGCGGATGTCCTTGCGGTTCCCGCGGCCGACCTCGCCGAGGGTCGCTCCGTCGGCGGCCGGCACCTCGACGACGTAGCCCCAGTCGGGCCGCTTCTGCTTGCCGCCGATGTAGAGCTTCGCGGTCCGATCGATCGGGGGCAGCCCGCCCGGCGCGACCTGATCGCGCGGCGCCGCCATCCCCGTCTCGCTCGGCGTCGGGCTCGGCGCGGGCCGGTGCGCGGCCTCCTCCATCCAGCGCGGCTTCACGTACTCGAAGAGGCCCTCGCGCCCGCCCTCGCGCCCGTAGCCGCTCTCGCGGTAGCCGCCGAAGCCCGCGGCCGCGTCGAAGACGTTCGTGCAGTTGACCCACACGGTGCCGGCCTTGATCTTCGGCGCGACGTCGAGCGCGAGGTTCAGGTTCTCCGACCACACGCTCGCGGCGAGCCCGTAGCGCGTGTTGTTCGCGAGCGCGATCGCCTCGGCCGGGGTCCGGAACGTCATGAAGGTCACGACCGGCCCGAAGATCTCGACCTGCGCCACCGTGGACGCGGGCGCGACGTCGCTGAGGATCGTCGGCGGGTAGAAGAGCCCCTCCGTCGGGCAGCTCCACGATGGCTGCCACAGCGTGGCGCCCTCGTCCTGGCCCTGCTTCACGAGGTCCGTGATCTGCCGGAGCTGGACCGGCGCGACGATCGCGCCGATGTCGATCGCCTTGTCGAGCGGCTCGCCGATCCGCATGCGCTCCATGCGCGCGCGGAGCTTGTCGAGGAGCGCGTCGGCGACGCTCTCCTGGCAGAGGATGCGCGAGCCCGCGCAGCAGACCTGCCCCTGGTTGAACCAGATCGCGTCGACCACGCCCTCGACCACGCTGTCGAGGTCCGCGTCCTCGAAGACGACGAAGGGCGACTTGCCGCCGAGCTCGAGGCTCAGCTTCTTGCCGGTCCCCGCGGTGGCCTTGCGGATGATCCGCCCGACCCCCGTCGAGCCCGTGAAGGCGATCTTCTTCACGTCCGGGTGATCGACGAGCGCAGCGCCCGTCCGGCCGTCGCCGTTCACGACGTTGACGACGCCGGGGGGCAAGCCGACTTCCTTGCACAGCTCGGCGAAGCGCAGCGCGCTGAGCGGCGTGTACTCCGCCGGCTTGAGCACCAGCGTGTTCCCCATCGCGAGCGCAGGCGCGATCTTCCACGCGAGCATCAGGAGCGGGAAGTTCCACGGGATCACCTGGCCGAGCACGCCGATCGGGACGTACTCGCGGAGCTCCTCCTCCATCAGCTGGGCCCAGCCCGCGTGGTGGTAGAAGTGGCGCGCCACGAGGGGGACGTCGATGTCGCGGCTCTCGCGGATCGGCTTGCCGTTGTCGAGCGACTCGACGACCGCGAAGAGCCGGTGGTGCTTCTGCACGTGACGCGCGATCGCGTAGAGGTATCGGGCGCGGGCGTGGCCGCCGAGCGCTCGCCAGCCCGGGAGCGCGTCCTTCGCGGCGCAGACCGCGCGGTGCACGTCCTCGGCGGAGCCCTGCGCGACGTCGGCGATCTTCACCATGCGGGCAGGGTTGTGCGTCTCGAAGTAGCTGCCCTCCGAGGGCGCCGCCCACTCCCCGCCGATGTAGTGATCGAAGCGGCGCCCGTGCGCGTCGAGCCACGCGTTCGCGACGGTGTCCTCCTCGGGCGCGGGGCCGTACTCCATCGTCTCGAAGATGTCGGCGACGGTCGGCGGACCGGAGCGCGCGGCGCGCTCGGCCTCGCGGCGCTCCTTCTCCTTCTTGCGCTTCTTCTTGTTCTTCTTCTTGCCCTCGTCCTCGAGGGCCTCCGCGCCGTGCTCGCTCATGCCCGCGTCCTCATGCCATCGGGTGGTGGTGATGGGCGGAGTAGCGCCCGGTCGTGAACATCTCGAGCTGCCGCTCGATGTCGGCGAGCAGGGTGCTCGCGCCGAAGCGGAAGAGGTCCGGCTCGAGCCACCGATCGCCGAGCTCCTCCTTCATCAGGACCAGCCAGGCGAGCGCGTCCTTCGCGGTGCGGATCCCGCCCGCCGGCTTGAAGCCGATCTCGTAGCCCGTGAGCTCCTCGTAGGCGCGGATCGCGCGCACCATCACGAGCCCGTACTCGAGGGTCGCGTTGATCGGCTCCTTGCCGGTCGAGGTCTTGATGAAGTCGCTCCCCGCCATCATCGCGACCCAGGATGCGCGAGCGACGTTGCGCAGCGTGCCGAGCTCGCCCGTCGCGAGGATCGTCTTCATGTGGGCCTCGCCGCACGCCTCGCGACACGCGCGGATCTCATCGTAGAGCTCCCGCCACTCGTGCCGGAGCACGTGCGAGCGCGTCACGACGATGTCGATCTCGCGCGCGCCGTCGGCGACGCTCGCGCGGATCTCGGCGAGGCGCTGGGGCAGGGGGGTCAGCCCCGCGGGGAACCCCGTCGAGACGGCCGCGACCGGGATCCCGCTCCCCTCGAGCGCCTCGACCGCGGTCTTGACGAGGCCGTGATAGACGCAGACCGCGGCGGTGTGGATCGGCAGGCGGCTCGCGCCGAGCGCCTCGAGGAGGTCCGACCGCACCGGCCGGCGGGCCTTCGCGCAGAGGCGCTGCACGTTGGAGGGCGTGTCGTCGCCCGCCAGGGTGGTCAGGTCGATCAGGGTGATCGCCTTGAGCAGCCACGCGGCCTGCCACTGCTTCTTCACGCTGCGGCGCGCAAAGATCGTTGCGGCTCTCCGCTCGATCGCGCTCGTGTTGGCCTGCACCGCCTCGACCAGGTCCAGGGCCAGCGGCATGCCCGGATTGCGGGGGAGATCCTCGTCGTTCATCGGGCCGACGAGGGTGCTCCGGATCGCCGCGCCAATCAAGCGTGGTATGCGTGCGCGCGTGCGCTGGTTCGTGTGCGTCGCGCTGCTCGCGGGCTGCTCCTGCGAGGAGGATCGCGAGGACCTCGCGGGGGACGGGCGCGTGCTCTGCCACCGGGCCACCCCCCCCGAGGGCGAGCGCCGCGTCGGCGACCGGGTGCTGCGCTTCGAAGACCGGACGCTCTCCATCGAGGGCGTCGGCGCTACCGTGCGCGTGGCGGTCGCCGCCGGGCCGCTCGGGCCGGAGCTCCCCGACGCGGACGTGGTGATCGTCCTGGGCGGCCTCGACCGCCCGATCCCAGACACCCACACCGTCGTGCTCGCCATCGCGGGATCGGACGAGTGGGAGCGATGGTCCGAGCACGTCCGTGTCGATATCGATACGAGTCCGGGTGTCATCGATGCCACGCGTCTGCGGCTCGTGCGGGCGGGTCCGCTCGAGCTCGTCCCCGTCGCGGGAGCGCCTGCCCGCTACGCACCCACCGACGGCTCGTGCGGGCTCGACGAAGCCGACGCCGATGCGTGGGACCTCGAGCCGCCGCCGGCCGGCGTCACCCGCGTCCTCGCGGGGTGGGCGGCGCCCGAGGCGGCCGGGTTGCTCGGTCTCCCGGCGGGCGCGCCCGTGGTGGAGGCCATCCGCGCGCGCGCCCACGCGGGCCCGGCGGTGTTCGCGTGGCCACGCGAGGATCCTCGGGCGGTGCGTCCGGCGGCGGGGCCGTGGATCGTTCGGGCGGATGGATCCCGGGACGCGCCCGGCTGGACGCGCTTCGAGGTGAGCGCGCGCGGGTGGGAACGGCTTGACTCCGAACGGGGCACGGACTAAGCACCCGCTCCTTTTTTCTCCAAGGGCGATGGCGGAATTCGTGCTCGACGTGCATGACCTCGGCGACGCCGGGAAGTCCTACGACTTCCCCGTGCGGCGGGCGTGGCTCGTCCAGGTCCTGGCGGGCACGGGGGTCGCGGCGCACCCGAGCGCGCCCGAGGGCCACCTCGCCTTCCGGGCGCACAAGCAGGGCGCCGACGTGCTGATCCACGGGCACGTGACCTCGACCCTCGTGACCGAGTGCGCCCGCTGCCTCGAGGACGCGGTGATCGAGGTCGACGCCGACGTGACGCGGCTCCTGACCGCGCGCGGCGCGGACTACCGGCCCGAGCCGGACGAGGTCGAGCTGACGCCCGAGGATCTCGATCGGGAGTTCTACGACGGTGAGAAGGTCGTCCTCGACGACGCCGTCCGCGAGAACCTCCTCTTGGAGGTCCCCATCAAGCCCCTCTGCCGCGAGGACTGCGCGGGCATCCCCGTGCCCGCGTCCGTCGCGGGCCCGAGCGATCTACGGGCCGCCGCCGGATCCGGCGTCGACCCCAGGCTCGCCCCCCTTCTGTCGTTGGTCGGCAAGGTGAGACCGACCGAGGAGTGATCGAAAGTGGCCGTCCCCAAGCGCAAGAACCCGCGCGCGCGCCGTAACTCGCGCCGCGCCAACCACGACAAGGTCAGCGCCCCGAACACGGTGCCCTGCGCGAACTGCGGCGAGCCGAGCCTGCCGCACCGCGTGTGCCCGTCCTGCGGCCACTACGCCGGCCGCGAGGTCGTCGAGATCGTCGACGACACGGAGTAGCCGCATGTTCCGCCTCGACGGCAAGGTCGCGCTCGTGACCGGCGGATCGCGCGGCATCGGCCGCGCGGTCTGCGTCGCGCTCGCGAAGGCGGGCGCCAAGGTCGTGGTCAACTACGCCGGGCACGAGGCGGCCGCGGCGCAGACGCTCGAGCTCGTCCGGGCCGCGGGGAGCGACGGAGAGATCGTGCGCTTCGACGTGGCGAGCGCCGACGCGGCCGACGAGGCGATCCAGGACGTGGCCAAGCGCCACGACGGGCTGCACGTCCTCGTGAACAACGCGGGCATCGCGCTCGACCAGATCCTCATCCGCATCAAGCCCGAGGAGCTCGAGCGCACGATGGCGGTGAACGTCGGCGGTACGCTCTGGTGCTCGAAGGCGGCGATCCGGCTGATGATGCGCAAGCGCCACGGGCGGGTCATCAACGTCTCCTCCGTCGTCGGCGAGGCCGGCAACAAGGGCCAGGCCGTGTACGCCGCGTCGAAGGCGGGGATCATCGGGTTGACGAAGACTCTGGCCAAAGAGTACGCCTCGCGCGGCGTGACGGTGAACTGCGTCACCCCTGGCTTCATCGAGACCGACATGACCAAGGAGCTCCCGGACGCCGTCAAGGCGCAGGCGATCGCGGAGACGCCGCTCGGGCGCATGGGGACCCCCGAGGACGTCGCGGCCGCGGTCCTCTTCCTCGCCTCGGACGAGGCGGGCTTCATCACCGGACACACGCTGCGCGTCAACGGCGGCATGCTCATCTAGACGGATCCGAATCGAGGAACAATGGAAACTGCGGACAAGGTCAAGGAGATCATCTCTCAGCAGCTCGACGTGGACATCGGCCAGATCAAGGAGGAGTCCCAGTTCATCGAGGACCTGGGCGCCGACTCGCTGGCGATCGTGGAGCTCGTGCTCGCGTTCGAGGAGCAGTTCGAGATCGAGATCCCCGACGAGGACACCGAGAAGATCCGCACCGTCGGCGACGCGGTCAGCTACATCACCTCGCGCACCAACTGAGCTCGGGGGGAGACATGCGCAGGGTCGTCGTCACGGGCGTCGGGATGGTCACTCCCTGCGGGGCGACCACCGAGAGGTCGTGGGAAGGCATCACCGCCGGCCGGAGCGGGATCGGACCGATCACGTTCTTCGACGCGCGCGAGCACCCCTCGCAGATCGCTGGGCAGTGCAACGACTTCGATCCCGAGGCCTACATCGAGAGGAAGCGCGTCCGCGAGGGCGCGCGCTTCATCCACCTCGCGATCGGCGCGACCGAGCAGGCGATCCGGTCGTCGGGCTTCGAGCCGAACGACGAGCAGAAGGAGCGCGTGGGCGTCTTCTTCGGCGTCGGCTTGTGCGGGCTCGAGCTGATCGAGGAGCAGCACCAGCGGCTCCTCGAGAAGGGTCCGCGGAAGATCTCGCCGTACTTCATCCCGGCGACGATCTCGAACCTGGCACCGGGGCAGATCTCGATGCGCTACGGGTTCAAGGGCGCGAACTACACGACGACGAGCGCGTGCAGCTCCGGTGCGCACGCGATCGGCGAGGCCACCCGCGCGATCCGCTACGGCCACCTCGACGCGGCGGTGGCGGGCGGCTCGGAGGCGTGCGTGACGCCGCTCGGCATCGCCGGGTTCACGGCGATGCGTGCGCTCTCGAAGCGCAACGACGAGCCCACGCGCGCGAGCCGCCCCTTCGACAAGGGGCGCGACGGCTTCGTGATGGCCGAGGGCGCGGCGACGATGATCCTCGAGGAGCGGGAGGCGGCGATCCGCCGTGGCGCCCCGATCTTCGCCGAGGTGCTCGGCTACGGCGCGACGAGCGACGCGTTCCACCTCACCCAGCCGGCGCCCGAGGGGGAGGGTGCGCAGCGCGCGATGCGCCTCGCGCTCGAGGACGGGAAGATCGCGCTCGATCGCGTCGGCTACGTCAACGCGCACGCGACGAGCACGCCGACCGGGGACCTCCAGGAGCTGCAGGCGCTCAAGCGCGTGCTCGGCGATCGCGCGCCCGCGCTGATCGCCGCGACCAAGAGCATCACGGGCCACCTCCTCGGCGCGGCGGGCGGGCTCGAGGCGGCGCTGACCGTGATGTCGATCAAGACCGGCGTGATCCCGCCGACGATCAACCTCGAGGACCCCGAAGAGGAGGCGCAGGGCCTCTCGATCGTGGCGAACGAGGCGCGCGAGCGCCGCCTCGACGTGGCGATCTCGAACAGCTTCGGGTTCGGCGGCACGAACGTGACCCTCGCGTTCGGGCCGGCCTGAGGTGCCGCGCATCGTCGTCGGCTCGGACCACGCGGGGCTGCCCCTCAAGCAGCCGCTCGTGGCGTGGCTGCGCGAGCGCGGCTGGGACGTCGAGGATCTCGGCACGCACGACGCGGCCTCGGTCGACTACCCGGACTTCGCGCACCGCGTCGCGTCGGCGATCGCCACGGGGGAGCACGCGCTCGGGCTCCTCGTGTGCGGGAGCGGCGTCGGCATGAGCATCGGCGCGAACCGCCACGCCGGCGTGCGCGCCGTGGTGTGCAGCGAGCCCTACAGCGCGGCGATGGCGCGCGCGCACAACGACGCGAACGTGCTGTGCCTCGGGGCGCGCGTCGTGGGGGTCGGCCTCGCGGAGACGATCCTCGCGGCGTTCCTGGGGGGCGCGTTCGAGGGCGGGCGCCACGCGCCGCGCGTCGCCAAGCTCGAGCCGGGCGCGTGAGGATCGCGCAGGACGCTCGGTTCCGCCGCGAGCGGGCGCAATACGACTTGCGATTCTGCTGCGAGGCGTGCGCCGTCTTCGATCCAGACGCGGCGCGCTGCGCCTACGGCTTCCCGGTCGAGGAGCATCGGCTCGGGCGGCTCGAGGATCCCGAGGCCGACGTGGTGTTCTGCAAGGACTACGACGCCGTCTGACGCGCGGCGGCGGGGCCGACGAC
>JAYRVK010000584.1:0-7187 GCA_041918555.1 Sandaracinaceae bacterium | reverse complement strand
CGCGCCCCTGCGGGTCTCGGGCCGACTCGCGACGATTGGTCACGCGTCAAGACCCGGCCGCACAGTCTCGACACGCGAGCGCGCGCCGCGTCGCACAGCTCGCAGGACTCGTGGCCCGCTTCGAGGCTGACGGGTTCGTTCCATTGACGCGCAGCGAGCTCGACGACCTCGACGTGCCCCGACGCATGCTGGCCCTGGGCCACCTCGTGAACGAGATCGTCGAACGCGCGGTGCTCGAGGGCATTCTCAGCACGAAGGGCCTTCGTGGATCGCACGCCGTCGGCCACACCGGACGGTACGTCGCGTTCGCACGGGCGGGCGGATGGGTCGGGCTGTCGTACCACCAGTGGGCATCGCGGGGTCGGACCCCGATCTGGCTGAGGTTCAGATCGGATGCATGGGGCCGGGCAGTGGAGTTGCGGCCGCATCTGCGCGCGTGGGCAGCGGCGGATCCACCGCGAGCCTACCTCGACGACGACGATGGATCCGTTCGGGTGCCGCTGCTTCTCCCCGCCGGTGCCGAGAAGGACTCGGTGGTCAGCAAGGTCGTCGACCAGCTGCGCGACATCGAGGGCCTGATGCGCGCCGCGGACCTGCCGCTGCTCGGCGGCGCGGCTCCTCCCACCGAGGAATCGCCCTAGCGGCCAGTGCCCCTTCGTCGCCGAGCCGCACAGTCTCGGAACCGGGGCCGCAGAATCCCGGAACCGCCGTCAGCTCACTCTGCGACCGCCATGGCGTGCGGATCCACGCGGAAGAGGTAGTCCTGCTCTTCACGCCTCGTGTGGACGAGGACCTCGTGGTCCGACGCGTAGATGGGCGCACGGCTCAGGAGCTCGTGCTCCACCGGAGGTCTCCACGTCCGGCGCGTTCCGTCGGAGGTTCGAATCACCTCGAGCTGCCCCAGGTCGCCGCGGACGTAGGCGTACCAGCCGCCGCCGTAGGCGAAGGGCCAGACGTTGTCGACGGGTCCGACCTCGCGGGGCTCGAGGTCCTCGCGCGCGCTCACGAAGCGTGCAGTGAACAACGTGAGCGTTGTGTAGCCGAGCCCGGGTCGGTCCCCACGACCTTCGAGCCACACGTGGTCGACGCCGTCGGTCGTGTAGTGCACGACGTCATCGGGCGCGATGTCGAGGAAGAACGCGGGCGCGCTGTCGCGACGAGCATGCGCGACGCGCACCGCGGTCGCCCAGTCCTCCCAGAAGACGTCCGTTCCCACGGCGCTCGGGTTCTGCGGCGAGCCCACCACGGGATCATCGATCAGCGCGTACTGCGATCCGTCCGCACCGACGACGTAGATGAAGGCGCCGGGATGCCACGCATAAGCGACGAGCTCGGAGGTGACGGCCATGCCCTGTGGTGCGCCCCCGGCCGCGATGTCGCCGATGATGACCGCTCGCGGATCGAGGACGAGGGCAAGATCGGCGATCGCTCCATGAAAGACGATGTCTTGATCGCGGTCTCGAGCTCGATAGTCGACGTACTCGACCTCGAACGCCGCATGCTCGTCTCCCACGCCGACTGCGCCGACGCGGCAGGCGCGCCGATCCGCAGGTGGTCGATACGAGCGCCAGTAGCCCACCGCCCCGTCCTCGGTGGACAGCAGCGCCGCGACGATCCGATCCCGGCGATCCAGGAACGAGACCGCGAAGTAGCCCTGCCGTCCGTCGAACCAACCACGGTCGTACATCCAACCATCGAAGAGCATCGGGCCGGCGAGGAGACATCCCTCCGCGGCTGGCTCACAGGCGCGCCACGTGAGAGACAGCTCCGCTGAGGGGGTCTCGGCGCTCTCGACGATGCAGTCGTCGGGCAGCCCCCGAAGGCGCTGCCAACCGGAGGGAGCCCCGGCGTCCACCCCGGTGTCGACGAGCGCGCCCGCGTCCCGGCCGGCGTCGAAGCCCGCGTCTGTCGCGGGCTGCGCGTCGGAAGGCTGTGGTGGCGCGCTGCAGGTCGAGAGGAGGAGCGCGCCGACCATCCACCCCCCGCGGCTCAGAAGCACGCGCGCTCCGCGCCGGGCGCGCGACGCAGACCGGTCACGGGGATCGGGACGAGCGTCGGCGTGTAACGCTCCACCGCGACGGTGAGCCCCTCGTCACCCGCGCGCGCCGCACCGGGAAGCAGGCGCCCGCGGTCGAGGGCCCAGCCGTCGAGCTGTAGCCGTCGTCCATCAAAGCGCTCGAAGCGCAGCGCGACGACCACACCCGATGACCGGGAAGGACCGCCCGCGATCCAGAGGGCCCCGGCCGGATCGGACGCGAGCGCGAAGCTGTCGTTGTGCCCGTGCCACGGCCACTCGCCGACGACCTGGTGCGCGTGTCCATCGGGGTGCAGCCGAATCAGTCGCGCCGAACGGATCGTGCGCCGCCGCACGACGCGCTCGACCCGATCGAGGATCCACAGCGCGTCCTCGGCCGGCGAGTACGTCGCGGCGAGCACGTCGCCGAGCCCGAGGGAGGGTTGCGTGTCGAGCCTTCGCCAGCGCCGCATCGACACATCGAACGCCCACGCCTCGCGCGTCGCGGACCCGCCGGCGTCTCGACCGCCGAGGAGCCACAGCGTGTCGAGGCGCGCCGAGAGCACAGTGACCGCCCCCGCGCGAGGGCCAGGACCGAGCTCACCGCTCGCGGCCGCAGCATGCGCGGTGAGGCACTGCGGGCCTGGACACGGCGGCGGGTTCTGGTCTGCGTCGACGAGCCGATCGCCGTGGATGGCGAGGATGCGGACAAGCTGGTTTGCGTCATCCAGCTTGGCATGGCGGACGCCTTCGGCGGGGAGCCATGGCGCGCTCTCGGCGGCCGCGATCCACGGACCCGGCTCGTTGGCGAAGAGGCCCAGCTCCTCGAGCGGGAGCCCATCGCCCGGCGTGACACCGGCCGTCCCGAGGTAGAGGATCGGCACGTCGAAGCCGGCGCGGAAGCAACGCCCGTCGAGCCCGGGGGACGCGATCCACGGCGCCGGGAAGTGGCCGTCACAGAACGGACAGCCGATCCCGCCGCCGAGGAACGGCGTGACGAGGACGATGCACGGATCGGGCTCGCGCACCGTGCTCGACTCGTGGAACCCGCCGCTGAGGTAGTGGCTCGCGAGCTCGCGTGTCGCGGGGTCAGCGAAGGCGCGGCCCGTCGAGAAGCGCGGGGTGTGGGTCCACAAGACGCCTTGACCCGGGTCTGGCCAGCGCACGCTTCGATCGGGGACGAACGCGCCGGTCGGCCGGCCGTAGGTCGCGGCGAGGATCGGGTTCTCGACGAGCGGTGGGCCACCGCCCGGACCGCGCGGCGGGGGCAGCGGCGTCTCGTCGGTGAGCTCGAAGGTGACATAGGCCCACGGGAGCACCTCGAGACCAAGACGCTCGCTTTCCGCGAAGTTGTCTGTGTCCGCGATGGTGCACGCACGGAGCCGCGCACAGTCGTCGCGAGCGACTGGGTCATCGCCGTCTGCCTCGGGACATCCGCAGAACCGGAACGCCGTCTGCGCCGGCTCGAGCAGCGGCGGCGACGCGAGCCCGTCGACCCGCACGCGATCGGTCCGAGTGGTGCGGATCGGCGTCGTCGTCGGAGGCCAGCTCGTCGTGGCCGCGATCCGCGTCTCCCCACACGGGGTCGGATCGCACGCGTCGCCTCGGAACGGCGTGCGCTCGGCCTCCGGCACGCCGCGCGCCGCTTCGCGCGCGCGCACCGCGCTCGTCGCGTCCGCGTTGCAGTCCGCTTGCAGCGAGTCCACGCGCGCCGGACAGACGTCGCACCCATCGCCGACGCCATCGCCGATTCGCAAGGGGAAGTCGTCGTCGGGGATCTCGATGTCCACGTCGCGCTGGTCTTCGTTGTCGACGAACGGACAGTTGTCACAACGGTCCCCGAACGAGTCGCCGTCCGAGCTCGCCTGGCCAGGGTTGTGGCGGTCGGGGCAGTTGTCTGCGGCGTCGCCGACGCCGTCCCGGTCTCGATCCTCCTGGCACGGGTCGAAGTGGTCCGGCGCGACGTCGTCGACATCGAAGACACCGTCGCCGTCGCGGTCGTTGCCCGGCGTGGCGCTCGGCGCGAAGCCGACCCCCGTACGGAACACCGGCTCGCAGAAGCCACAGTCGAAGCGGCAGCTCGCGCACGTCTCGCCGAGTGTCGGTTCGCAAGCCGCGTTGCCGCAGCTCGGCGCGCAGACCCCGCAGTCCTCGGGCTGCGCGGCACACGTCTCGAGGTACTGGCAGACTCCGTCGCCCGAGCGAATCGGTGGGTCGCACACCGCGTCGAAACGACCATCGAGGTTGCGATCGAGCTGTGCGCGTACGAACGCGAGGTTCGACGCGGCGATGAGCGAGGTGTGATGCAATCGCGAGGGATCGAAGCCGACCGAACAGCTGTGCACGCCGATCGGCGGCGACGCCCATGCGTACTCGCCGGGCGAAGGCGCGGGCGCATCGACCCAGACGACCGGGCCGCCGGAGTCGCCCGCGAGGATCCCGACGTCGGGCCCGCCGGAGAGTCGGATCACGTCGGCGCCGCTGAGATCGAAGCCCGTGATCACGGCGTCGCGGTAGCGGCGCGTGCCGAGTCCGACCAGCAGGCGCGCGTCGGTGTAACCGAAGCCGACCTCGGTCACCGCTTCGCCGATCGCAGGGGACTCGGTGGTCGCCAGGAGCCGGTGGAAGTCCGCCGTCACCTGCCCGAGCGGATCGAGCGGATCGGCGGGGAGTCCGGTGGCCCACGAGACCGGGACGGGCGCGTCGAGCGTCAGGACCGCGACGTCGTGCTGGAGCTGGAGCTGGCAGTCGTCCGCATTGGCGCGCGCGAATTCGAAGGCCTCGCGGCAGCTCGTCGAGCCCGCGCCCGCATAGTCCGGGTGCACCGCGCACGCGCGCACGTTGCGCACGATCCGCGGTCGATCCTCGTGGCCCCCGGACGGGGTGATCGTGACCCGAATCGGGCCCTGGATTCGGGCGGCGCCCGGACGATCGAAGCCGCGTGCGCCCTCCCATGCGCGGCTCGTGAGCGCCGCGCAGTGCGCCGCGGTGACGACGTGGCTGGGCGAGACGAGCGCGCCCGTGCACGTCGCCCTCGGCCGCTCGGGCGTCGGATCCTCGACCGTGAACGAGACGTGGACGACCGCGGGGAAGCGCGCGGGGATCCCGTCCACCGTGCCACCCGCCAGTGACGCCGTGCTGCCGCCGACCTCGGCGTCGGCCCCCGCGCAGCCGATCGCGCCGCTCAACGCGCTCGCCAAGAGACCAGACCAGACCAGACCGCGAAGCGTCATCGCACCCTCCACCTCGTTCAGGGTGACGGAGGTGCGGGCCGGGCCGCAACCGGGTGCCGTCCGCGGCCCTCGGCGAGCGCGCTCGGCACGACTTCGAATCGGTCCGAGACCCGAAGGGGCTCGGACCGGCGCGACGAGACCCCGCAGGGGCTCGGCGCGTGCGGAGCGAGACGCGAAGCGGCTCGCGGAGCCGCCGCAGCAGACCGCGCAGCGGGCTGCGGAGGCGCGCCACCCGATCGAGAAACGAATCTCACTTCCCTTCGAGGTCATGGAGGTGTCTCCGCTCCCCGCCGCGCGTGCCGGGTGTCCCCGAGTCCCCAGCGCGAGGGAAGATCCTCCTTCCGGGCCCGCCCCGCGCGGGCCGGCAGCGCACGGCCGACTTCTTGCGGTGGGGTCACTCCGTCCTCTCGTCCCCCTGCCACGGAGAGACCTGCGATGACGATCGGCTCCCCCCGGATCGCCGCGATGGCGATGCTCGCCCTCTGTGCCTGCGAGGCGCCCACCCTCCGCGCGGTCACGCCCTGCGCGTCCGACGACGAGTGCTCGAGCGCCGAGCGCTGCGTCGACGGGACCTGCGAGCCCAGCGACCTCCCGCTCACCGACGGAGGCAGCGCGCCGCCCGAGCTGCTCGTCGAGATCCGGCCCGCCGGGGATCGTGCTCTCGTCGATCGACGCGACGCCGGTCACGCAGGCCTTCGAGGTCGTCGCGATCGATCCGCGCGACGGTAGCGAGCGCACGGTGCCCGGCGCGGCGTGGTCGCTCGGGCACCTCCGCGTCGGCGACGTCGACGCCGACGGAGTCTTCACCGCGCACGGTCGCGCGGGCGGCGAGGTGAGCCTCCGAGCGGAGGTCGCGGTCGATCGCGTGCTCCGCGTCGCCACCGGCATGGTCACCGTGCGGGTCGAGCGCACGCACCTCGGCGAGGGCGTCGCGCCGGACGCCGGAGCGAGCTTCCCGGCGCCGGCGCCGGGCGCGCCGGGCACGCAACCCGACTTGCTCTATCCACTCGAGGGCGCCATGATGCCCGCCAACGTGTTTCCCCCCACCGTCCAGTGGGGCCCGGTCGGCGCCGAGGGCGATCTGTTCCGCGTCGTGCTCGCGAAGCCGCACGCGACGATCACGGCGCTCCTGCGCAACGGCGCGGGCTTCCCGCACGCGTGGCCGGTGACGCGCGAGTTCTGGCAGGCGATCGCGGACAGCGACCCCGACGACGACGTGACGGTCACCGTCGACCGGCTCGACGTCGCCACCGGCGCCGCGATCGCGGGCGCGAGCGCGCGCCGGTTCCGCCTCGCGCGCGGCAGCGTCTACGGCGCGGTGTACTACGAGCACCGGACGCCCGGCGTCGCGCCGCGGATCTACCGCATCGACCCGGAGACGGGCGCGCGGGACACCGTGGTCCCGAGCCCGCCGCCGGACTCGGCGGGGAACCGCTGCATCGGCTGCCACGCGCTCTCGCACGACGGACGGTTCCTCTGGGCCGACAACCACGAGGGCGCGACCACGTACGACCTCACGACGGATCTCACGACGGACCCCGCGCCGACCCGCTACCCCGCGCGCGGCGGAGCGTCGGTCGCGAGCTTCGACCCGAGCGGCCGCTGGTTCGTCGGCGGGAGCCACCTGCGCGGCGGGCTCGGCGTGTTCGACGCGACCACCGGCGCGCCGATCGCCTCGGACGGCCTGCCTGCCGACGGCGCCGCGTACCCGGCGTGGTCTCCGGACGGGACCGCGATCGCCTACGCGTTCAACATCGCGCTCGCTCCCGACGGAGATCCGCAGGCGGGCAGCGCGATCGCGGGCGACCTGTTCCTCGCGAACGTCACGAGCGACGCGCCGAGCTTCGCCGCGGTGCCGTTCCACATGGGCGCCTCGCTCGCCGATCGCCCGGAGGGCGGCGCCTCGGACACGCACCCCACGTGGTCGCCGGACTCGCGCT
>JAYRVK010000583.1:0-7231 GCA_041918555.1 Sandaracinaceae bacterium | reverse complement strand
CGAGGCGGCCCTCGGCGCGCGCCTCTTCGAGCGCACCCCGGACGGCGCGGTCCCGACCGCGGCCGCCGCGGAGCTCGTGCCTCACGCCGAGGCGATGGAGCGCGCGGCCCACGAGCTCGCGGGCAGCGCGTCCGGCTTCGAGCGCGAGGTCGAGGGCGTCGTGCGGCTGAGCGTGCCGCCTGGCATCTCCGACTTGCTGATCGCGCCGGCCTTGCCCGAGCTCCTCGCGCGCCACCCGCGGCTCCGCGTCGAGCTCGACGCGCGGGTCGGCTACGTCGATCTCGCGCGGCGCGAGGCAGATCTCGCGCTCCGCGCGATCCGCCCCGAGCGCGGGGACCTCGTCTCGGTCCGGCTCGCCCACGTGGCCTCGGTCCCCTTCGTCGCGCGCGCGCTCGCCGAGCGGCTCGGTCGCGTGAGGGACGCCGGCGCGATCCCGTGGATCACCTACGGCCACGACCTCGAGCACATCCCGGACGCACGCTGGGTCGCGAGCGTAGCGCCGGAGGAGCAAATCGTGTTGCGCACGAGCAGCTACACCTCGCAGGTGTTCGCGGCGGAGGCGGGGCTCGGCGCGATCCTCGGGGCCGAGCCGGTGTTCGCGGCGCGGCCGGCGCTCGTGCGCCTCGCGACGACGAGGGCGGCCGCGGCGAAGCTCCCGCCCTACCCCGAGGGCTCGCTCCACCTCGTCGCGCACCGCGCGAGCCGGAGCGTCCCGCGCGTGGCCGCGGTGTGGCAGTTCCTGGTCGAGCGCTTCGAGGGAAGTCCCCGCTCGGGCCGGTCGCGCGGCGCGCCGGATCGAGTACCATGATGGCGCCATCGTGGTGCCGGGGGAACAGAGCGAGTCGGAGACGGACGCGCCGTCGGAGGGCGACGTCGGGAGCTCGCACTCCCGCACGACGCCGCGCGGGCCACGCAGCTCTGCGCCCGAGGCGATGGCGGACACCATCCAGTCCTCGGGTGCCGCGTCGGGCACGCACCTCGCCGCGGGCGCCCTCCTCGAGGGCACGTACCGGGTGGAGCGGCTCCTCGGCAAGGGCGCGATGGGCGCGGTGTACCTCGTCGAGCACGTCGCGCTCGGGACGAAGTTCGCGGCCAAGGTCGTCGCGACGGGGATGGACGCCGCGTCGATGACGCGCCTGCGCAACGAGGCGCGCATGGCGAGCGCGATCGACCACGAGCACATCGTGCGCGTCACGCACCTCGGCCAGACGGACAACGGCAACGCCTTCGTCGTGATGGAGCGCCTGCACGGCGAGGACCTGCGCGCGCGCACCGTCCGGCACCGCGAGGAGGCCGCCGAGACGGGCACCGATCCATGGCTCCCGGATCGCGAGGTGCGCGGGATCGTGGCCCCGCTCCTCTCCGCGCTGGACGCCGCGCACGCCGCGGGCGTGGTGCACCGCGATCTCAAGCCCGAGAACGTGTTCCTGCACGAGCGGCAGGGGCGCATCGTCCCCAAGATCGTCGACTTCGGGATCGGCAAGCTCCACGCGGGCGGCGAGGACGTCCGGCTCACCGCGACCGGGCAGATCGTCGGCACGCCGCTCTACATGGCGCCCGAGCAGTCGCGCTCGAGCGCGCTCGTCGATCACCGCTCGGACATCTACGCGATGGGCGTGATGCTCTTCGAGCTCTGCACCGGGCGCGTCCCCTTCGAGGCGCAGGGCGTCTACGAGATCGTGGTCAAGCACGTGACGGAGGCGCCGCCCGATCCGCGCTCGCTCCGGCCCGATCTCCCCGAGCCGGTGGCCGCGCTGCTGTTGCGGTGCCTCGCGAAGGACCCCGAGGATCGGTTCCAGTCGGCGGCCGAGCTCGCCGCCGCGTGGGAGGACGCGTGGGGGCTCGGGCCGGACGTGCCGGTCCTCGCCGCCGAGGGGGGGCCCCGGCCGAGCGATCCGGAGGCGGCGCGGCGGCCGAGCGGCGAGCGCTCGAGCCCGGCGCGGGCCAAGAGCGGCGGCGCCTCGAAGCCGCGGGCGGCCGCGTCCGCCGTCGAGACCGCCGCGGCGCCGGCCGTCGCGGTGGTGCCGGCGCGGTCGCGCCGCCCGTGGGTCCTGCCGGTGCTCGCCGCGACCGTCGTCTTCGGAGCCGGGATCGGGACCTTCGTGGCCCTCCGCGACGGCCCCCCCCCCGCCGACCCGCCCGCGGTCGAGGAGCCGCCCGCCGTGGTCGAGCCGACGCCGCCGCCCGTCGAGCCGCTGCCCGAGCCACCGCCCGTCGAGGCGCCCGCCGCGCCCGCGCCGATCGTCCGGCGCATCGAGAGCCGACCCGAGGCCGAGGTGCTCCGCGGCGGCGCCGTGATCGGCAGGACGCCGCTCGACCTCGAGCTCCCCGACGGTGCGCCGGTCGAGATCACGCTGCGCGCGGGGGGCCGGCCGCCGCTCACGCGCACGATCACCGCCGACGACGATCCGATCGTGCAAGTCACCTTGCAGGCCGCTCCGCGCACCGACCGGGGCCCCGGGCTCGCGCCCCAGTAGGCCGGCCCGTGGTACCGTGCCCCGCGATGCCGGCATGGCGCCTCGGGCTCGCGGTGCTCCTCGCGGCCTCGCTCGCGGCCGACGTGGCTCGCGCGGACGAGGCCGCGATGGCGCGCTTCCACCACGAGCAGGCGGCCGTGCACTACAACGCGGGGCGCTTCGACCGCGCGGTGCAGGAGTTCTTCCTCGCCCAGCGCCTCAGCCCGAACTCGCGGACCGTCTACAACATCGGCCTGTGCTTCCTGCGGATGCGCCGCCGCGAAAACGCGTACTACTTCTTCAGCGAGTACCTGTCGCTCACCGACGACGCCGAGGGCGCCGACGCGCGACACCGCTTCGCGCAAGACTCGTTGCGCACCCTCGCGCCCTCGGTCGCGCGGATCGCGGTGCGCCTCGTTCCGCCACGCGAGGGCGCGGTGATCTACGTCGACCAGCGCGAGCACGGGAGCTACGGGGTCGCGCCGCGCGTCCTCGCGCTCCCCGCGGGGCCGCACCGCGTGTGGGTCGAGCTCGAGGGGCATCGCCCGGCGGAGGCGCGCGTCGAGGCGATCGTCGGGCAGGAGCTCGAGGTCGTCCTCTCGCCGGCGCGGATCGTCGGGACGATCGCGGTCTCGGGGCCCGCCGGCGCGCGGGCGCGCGCGTTCGACGCGACGGGTACCGAGGTCGGCGCGGGGACGCTCCCCGCGGAGCTGTCGGCGCCGCCCGGACGGGTGGAGGTCGAGGTGATCGCCGACGGGCACCGACCCTACCGCGGCTTCGTGCAGGTCGTGGCGGACGCGCGGGTCGAGCTCGTCGCGGATCCCGAGCCGCTGCCGCTCCCGACCGGTGACGTCACGGTCACCGCCAGCGTCGCCGACGCGGTGGTCTCCCTCGACGGCGAGCCGGTGGGCCTCGCGCCGCTCGTGCTCAGCGACCTCTCGGTCGCGGTGCGCGGCATCGAGGTCGGCGCGCCCGGGCACGTGCCCTGGACCGGCGAGCTCGACGTCGAGGCCGACACGCGCGGGTGGCTGACCGTGCAGCTCGCGCCGACCCCTTCGGGCGCCTCGCCGGTCACCTGGGTGGTCGGCGGCGCGGGCGTGGCTTCGCTGGTCGCGTGGGGGATCCTCGCCGCGCTCGCCGCGGAGCGCGCGGACGAGTTCCGCGAGCGCTGGAACCAGCCCGTCCGGTCGACCGACCCAGTCCTGCAGGACGCGCTGGTCGACGTGCGCAACGAGGCGGCGAACCTCGCCCTGGGCTCCGACGTCGCGCTCGGGGTCGGGGTCGTCGCGCTCGGCGTGGCGGTGGCGCTCTACTTCGCCACCGACGACAGCGGGCGCGAGAGCTCGACGGCCACCTTCACCCGGCGGGCGCGATGAGGGGGGGGGCCCTCGCCGCGGCGCTCGCGATCGCCGGCTGCACCGCCGTGACGGGGCTTCCAGCGGTCGAGTCGGAGGAGACCGCCCCCTCTTGCTCGAACGGGATCGACGACGATCTCGACGGCGACATGGACTGCGCGGACGAGTCGTGCAGCGTGCACTGCTACGACGGGGACCGCCTCGACTCGCCGGACGTCTCGGGGTGCTTCCGCGACGAGGCGCTCGGCCTCGCCTTCCGCGTGGTCGACGTCGCCGATCGCCACCAGCGCTGCGAGCCCGATCCCGAGGCCGCGCCGCAGTGCGCCGCGGGCGAGCACCGCCCGCCGGGGGCGAGCGCGTGCGCCCCGCCCGGCGAGGCGTGCCCGTCGGGCGAGTGGCCCGACGCGCCCGACGACGGACGGGCGCTCGTCCACGTGCGCGAGGGCGCCGCGGGCGGGGACGGATCCTCCGGGGCCCCGTTCGGGACGCTCGCCGAGGCCCTCGCCGCCGCGCCGGCGAGCGCGCGAGTGCTCCTCGCGCGCGGGGCCTACGACGCGCCGGCCTCCGTCGACCGCGCCGTCGAGCTCCGGGGCGCGTGCGCGGCCGAGAGCGTCGTCCGCGGGCCCCTGCGCCTCGCCGCGAGCGGGGCCTCGGTGAAGGACCTCTCGGTCGAGGCGAGCGCCGGTCCCGCCCTCGTCGTCGTGGAGGACGCTCGCGTGGGCGGGCTCCGGATCGCCGGCGCGGTCTCCGTCACCGGGGCGGCGCTCGACGTCGAGGACACGACGGTGGAGGCGGGGGACGGGGTCGCCGTGGAGGCGAGCGGCGGCGCGACGCTCGGGCTCGTGACGACCACCCTCACCGGGGAGAGCGGGATCTCGATCGAGGAAGCTACATTGACGGTCCGCGGCGTCGCGGTGCGGGGCACCCGAGGCGTCGGGGTCCGGCTCGGCGGCGGGGCGCGGACCGCCGGCGCGGCGGGGCTCGTGGTCGAGCCGTCGGAGGGCACGGGGATCGAGGTCGCGTGCGACGCGGGCGCCGAGCGCTGCGCGGATCTCGAGGACGTCGTCGTGCGCTTCCCGCCCGGGCTCCCGGACGCCGGCCGGGGCATCCTCGTGAGCCGCGGGCGCGCGCGGTTCCGGCGCGCGTTCGTGGCCCGGACCCTCGAGAGCGCGCTCGAGGTGGAGGACGCCTTCGTCGACTTCGAGGACTCGACCATCGAGGCGGTCGAGGCGGGCGGCGCGGCGCACGTCGCCGCCGGCGGCGAGCTGTGGCTCGTGCGCGTGTTCCTCCACACCAGCCGACCCCGCGGCCTCCTCGTGGATCCCGGCGGCCGCGCGAACGCGATCGACTTCCACGTGCTCGGGTCCGATCGCGTCAGCACCGGCGACATGTGCGTCGAGGCGCGGGGGGGCTCGGCGCTCGTGCTGAGCCGCTTCCTCCTCGAGGACTGCGGCGTGTGCGGGCTCCGGCTCGAGCCCGACGTCGAGCTCGTGTACTACGATGGGCTGGTGGGCCGCAGCACGCGCGGCGTCTGCCTCGCGCCCGAGGCCGCCTACCCGATCCCGGACTTGACCCGATCCGTCAGCTACCGCGACAACTCCGGCGCGGACATCTACCGCGAGTGAGCCATGAAGCGAGCCCTCTCCATCGCCGTGTCCGTCGTCGGCCTCGCCTGCGAGGGACCCCAGCCGTACTGCGGCGGCATCGTCGATCCGCTCGTCTACGAGATGAGCCTCTCGGAGCTCAGCCCCGAGCTCGACATGTTCGTCCCGGTGCAGGGGGAGCTCTGCGCGCAGGTCCCCCTCTGCGAGTGCGTCTCGACGGACGTCGAGGGACGGATCCGCGTGGAGGTCCCGCGCGAGACCGACCTCCTCGCGGAGATCCGCGCGCCCGGCTACCTGACCACGCTCCTCTGCCACACGAGCGGCGACATCGATCGGGTCGTCACCTTGCGCGTCCTCGACCGCGACCTCCTCACGATCATCGGCGGCGCGATCGGCGAGCGGATCGATCGCACGGCCGGACAGCTCATCGCGCGCGCCGGCCCCGCCGAGGGCGCCGACGTGACGGGCACCGTGTTCGCGCTGCACAACCTCGACACCGGCGAGGACGTGCGCGTGTACTACACGTCGAGCGGGGTCCCGAGCGCCGACCCGACGTCCAGCGACGACACCGGGATCGTGTTCGGCGTGAACGTGCCGCCCGGGAGCTACGAGCTCCGGTCGGACACCTTCGCGAGCTGCGGGATCGTCGACGCGGGCTGGCCTCGCTACGACGCCGAGGGACGCCTGCAGGCCCTCGCGGTCGAGGTCCGCGCCGGGCAAGTCACGTTGGTCGACGCGCAGCGCTGCTACGGCCCGTAGCTGAGCCGCCTACTCGGTCGGGGCGGGGGCGGTCTCGCCGTGCGGCGCGGGATCGATCTTCATGCGCCGCGTGATGATGTCGTGCGCGAGGTACACGAGCGGGGTGAGCGCCGCGGCCACCACGAGCTTGTAGAGGTAGCTGTAGCCGACGATCGAGAGGATGTCCGCGATCGAGCGGTTCCCCGCGAGCGCGCCGAAGTTCACCACGAAGGTGTCGACGACCTGCGACAGCGCGGTCGAGCCGATCGCGCGGAGCCACAGGTGCCGCGACTCCGTGACCGCCTTCACCACGTGGAACGCGTGGATGTCGACGAGCTGGCTGATCAGGTACGCGACGAGCGACGCCGCGAACAGGCGCAGGCTGATCCCGAAGACCTGGTCGAAGGAGCTCTGCGTCACGTAGCTCATCGGCGAGACCGGCAGGAAGCGCGACATCGTGATGAGCCCGAACGCGAACACGAGCATCGCCATCCCGATGCCCGTCATCAGCCGCGCGCCGGGGCGGCCGTAGTATTCGTTGACGATGTCGGTGAGGAGGAACGCGATCGGGAAGGTCACGGTCCCCACCGACATCTCGAGCGCGCCGATCTGGAAGTACTTCCCCGCCACGATGTCCGCGACGAGGAGCGACGAGCAGAACATCACCACGAGGTAGAGGTACAGGCGCTCGCGCGGCGGAAGCGGGGACACGAGGAACCGTTCGTGGCGCCCTCGCGAGGCGCGGTCAAGGTGCGATAGGGTGTCGCCGCCATGACCGCGGGCGCTACCGCCATCCCGAGATCCGCGCTCCTCGCCGTCGTCGTCGCGGCGCTGGGCTACCTCGTCGACATCTACGATCTGATCCTCTTCAGCGTCGTGCGCGATCCGAGCCTCACCTCCATCGGGGTGAGCGCCGAGGACCTGCTCGGCACGGGGAACTTCCTGATGAACATGCAGATGATCGGCATGCTCATCGGCGGGATCCTCTGGGGCGTCCTGGGCGACAAGCGCGGGCGCCTCTCGGTGCTGTTCGGCTCGATCCTCCTCTACTCGCTCGCGAACATCACGAACGGCTTCG
>JAYRVK010000582.1:0-4899 GCA_041918555.1 Sandaracinaceae bacterium | reverse complement strand
GAACATCGCGTGGACCGCGTCGTAGTCGGTGAAGCCCACGCGGCTCAGCGTGAAGCCGAGCGCGATCCCGAACGCGGCCGTCAGGGCCGTGCGCGCGCCGACGCCGCTCACGAGAGCACCGCCTCGAGCACGAGCGACACCACGATGCCCGTGCCGAAGAAGGTCATCGTCGCGAGGAGGCTGCCCTTCTCCGCGCGCGAGCAGCCGGTGAGGCCGTGCCCCGACGTGCAGCCGCCGGCCATCTGCGTACCGAAGCCGACGAGCGCGCCGCCCACCACGAGGACGACGAGCGCGAGCGGGCCGTCCCCGATCAGGCGCTCGAACGCGCCACCATAGCTCGACTGCCCGAGCCGGCCCGCGCCGAGCGCGCCGAGGAAGCCGCCGAGCGCGATCGACGCGATGAACACGACGTGGGTGATCCACCCGTCGGACATGGGCCGCGGCGCGGCGGGCGCGGGCTCCGGGTCGCCGACCGCGTCGTCACCGAAGCGCGCGCGGGTCGCCGCCGCGAGCGCGGCCTTCAGCGCGGCCTGATCGGCGAGCGCCCGGCGCGCGCGCTGATCGCGCAGCTCGCGCACCGGATCGAGCATCCGCGCGAACGTGCCCGAGACGCCGAAGCCGCGGCGCAGCAGCGCGGCGAAGCCCACGCTCACGACGGCGAGCGCGATGGCGCCGAGCCAGAACGGCCAGTGGCCCTCGAAGAGATCCATCTCAGAGCAGCCCGATGGTCAGGGTCTCGCCGCTCGGGAGCAGGTTGATCGGCGGGCGCTCGCCGCGCTGCGACGCGCGGAAGCGCGCGCACGTCACGTAGTCGCCGCGGCAGTAGCTCGTCTGCCATACCCTGAGGAAGCCGCCTTGCTCGAGGAGCGGGAACAGCTCGCACGAGGCGATGTGAGTGCACTGCTCGGAAGCCACGGACCGATTGTAGCGCCGCGGCGCTCCGAGGGGATCACTCCGCGCCGGTGAGGCGCTCCGACATCGGCACGCTCGCGTCGCGGCGTCGAGCGCGGCGAGCGCGCCCCGGGTCGCCGCCTCCCAGTCGGAGGGTGGCGCGTCCGCGCGGGCTCAGCGGATGCCGTACTTCTTCATCTTGTCGATGAGCGTGACGCGCCCGATGCCGAGCCGCCGCGCCGCGTGCGACTGGTTGCCCCCGCAGTCCGCGAGCGCGCGCGCGACCAGGCCGCGCTCGAACGCCTCGACCTGCGCGCGCAGAGGCAGCGGGGGCGCGTCGCTCTCCGGCGGCTCGGCGTCCGGCTCCGGCGCGGGCCGGTCGGGCGAGGACAGCGCCCCGACGCCGAGGTGCGGCCCCGACATCGCCACCATGCGCGCGACGGTGTTCTCGAGCTGCCGCACGTTCCCCGGCCACTCCGCGCGCGAGAGCGCGTCGAGCAGCTCGTCCGACAACGACACGCCCGGCATCTCGAAGCGCTCGCCGTAGCGCTCGGCCATCGCGCGCGCGAGCGCCGGGATCTCCTCGCGCCGCTCCCGCAGGGGCGGCACCACGAGCTCCACGACCGCGAGCCGATAGTAGAGGTCCTCTCGGAAGCGCCCCGCCTTCACCTCGGCCGCGAGGTCGCGATGGGTGCTCGCCACCACGCGCACGTCGACCTTCTCGACGTGCCCGCCCACCGGCTGGATCTCCCCGTCCTGCAGCGCACGCAGCAGCTTGGGCTGCAGCGACAGCGGCAGCTCTCCGATCTCGTCGAGCACCAGCGTGCCCCCGTCCGCCTCCGCGAAGAAGCCGCGCCGCGATGCGATCGCGCCGGTGAACGCGCCGCGCGCGTGCCCGAAGAGCTCGGCCTCCGCGAGCTCCGCAGGCAGCGCCGCGCAGTTGAAGCGCACCAGCGCCTCGTCGGCGCGCCGGCTCTCCGCGTGCACGAGCGACGCGATGAGCTCTTTGCCGCTGCCGGTCTCGCCGCGGACCAGCACCGTGAGGTCCTTGTCGGCGACGCGCTCCACCGCGTCGAGCAGGCGCCGCATCGGGGCGCTCTCCGCGACGAGGGTCCGGCCCAGCACGCGCTCCGCCTTCATGCGGCGGAGGGCGGTGCGCAGCGCGGAGCGCTCCAGCGCCCGATCGACCACGAGCCGCAGCTCGTCGATGTCGACCGGCTTCGTGAGGTAGTCGTGCGCGCCCGCCTTCATCGCGCCGACCGCGACGCGCTCGTTGCCGTGCGCCGTGATCAGCACGAACGGCAGGCCTGGGCGCCGCTCGCGCGCGACGGCCAGGAGCGCCAGGCCGTCCATCCCCGGCATCGCGAGGTCGCTGACCACGATCGACGCGCCCTCGAGCAGCGGGATCGCCGCCTCCGCCGAGCCCACCGCGGCCACGTCGTGACCGCCCTCCGAGAGCACCTCGCGCAGCATGTAGAGGACGCCCGGCTCGTCGTCGACGAGCACCACGCGCGGGCGGCTCACGCGGCCCTCGCGCTCGCGGAGGGCGGCAGCGCGATGTCGGCGACCGTGCCCTCGCCGCGGCGGCTCTCGATCGCGAGCGTGCCTCCGTGCTGCTCGACCGTCCTCTTCGCGATGACCACGCCCAGGCCGGTCCCCTCCGCGCGCGTCGTGAAGTACGGCGTGCCCACGCGAGCCAGCACCTCGGGCGCGATCCCCTCGCCGCGGTCCTTCACCCGCACGTGGGTCACGCACGCGACGCGCGCGAGCTCCACGCTCACGCGCCCGCCGCTCGAGGAGGCCGCGATCGCGTTGTCGACGAGGTTGATCAGCGCCTCCTTCATGCGCTCCGCGTCCACGTTCGCGCGCAGCGGGCTGCCGCTGCGCTCCAGCACGACCCCCCGCGCCCTCGCGCGCCCCTCGAGCAGCGCGAGCACGTCGTCGGCGAGCACGCCCAGATCCACGTCGCTCGGGCGCACCTCCTCGAGCGGTCGCGAGAAGGCGAGGTACTCGCGCAAGGTCTTCTCCATGCGCCCCACCTCGCTCGCGACGACCGAGAGCCGCTCGCGCGTCTTCTCGTCGTGCGAGCCCTGCAGCAGCAGCTGCGCGAGCCCGCCGATCGCCGCGAGCGGGTTCTTCAGCTCGTGCGCGACCTTGGCGCCGATCCTCTCCAGACCGCGGGCCCGCGCCTCGTGCTGCTCGAGCACCTGCTCGCGCATGCGCGCGGCGGTCACCGCGGCGCGCGCGTAGATCTCGCTGATGGTCACGAGGCTCACCACGCTCACCCAGACGGCGAACACGATCGAGACGCCGATGCCGATCGAGACCCACGGGGCGGGCAAGATCGGGCCCGTCACCCACGGCGGCAAGAGGAGGAGGATCGTCAGGAGCACGATGAGCTCGCCCAGCAGGATCCACGTGGGAGGCCGCCGCCCGAACGCCGCCGCGGGGATGACCGCCGGGGCGAGCAACGCGGGGATCAACAGGCTCGCGTAGCCGCCGGTGAACGCGCAGCCCAGGGCCAGCAGGAACATCGAGAGCATCGTGTCGCGCGCGATCTGGTGGTCGGTGCACGCGACCCGGCGGATGCGCCGCCGCTCGTTGAGCTCGAGGGCGCTCTTGAGCGCGAAGAGCGCGAGCAGCCCGAAGAAGCGCGGCCCGGTGTAGCCGGCGCAGATCATGATCCCGACGACCAGCGCGCGGTGCCCCAAGAACAGGAGCGGCTTGCGCTCGGTCCAGCGCGTGCCGAACTCGATGAGCAGCGCGTCGCGCGCCTCCGCATAGCGTCTCTCGAGCGTCTCGCCGTCCATGCGCCTCGTGCAACGCTAGCGAAACTCGCGCCGCGCCGCGAGGCGCAGGGAGCGCGCGCGGACCGTCGGGTCGCCGTACGGGCCGAGGTGTCGGATCTCCGTACACGTCGGATCTCCGTACAGGCAGCGCCCTCGGATTCCTCGCGAATCCGCCCGGCACGCGGGCTGCCCAGGGCCGAGGCATGTCCGCACCGCGTCTCGGCCTCCTGGCGCTCCTGCTCGCCCTCCCGCTGCCCGCGCGTGCGCAGCAGGACGCGAGCGACACCCTCGCCGCCGAGCTCGCCGTGCCCGGCGGGCTGACCGCGGCGGACGTGGTCCGTCGCGTCGTCGCACACAGCCCCGACCGCGCCGCGCGCCTCGCCGAGATCGAGGCCGCGCGCGCGGAGGTCGACCGCGCGCTCCTCGCGCTCGTGCCGCGCGTCGGCCTGAGCGCCAGCTACACGCGCCTCTCCGAGATCAGCGCCCCGGTGGTCGGCTACGTCGCGGCGCCGAGCGACCAGACGCGCGGCGGCCCGATCGACCCCGGCGCCCCGCTCGTGAGCATCCCGCTCTCGTTCCCGGTGCTGCTCGATCAGACGCAGCTGCGTGCGCAGCTGGTGATCCCCGTGAGCGACTACTTCCTGCGGGTGCTGCCGGGCCGCGACGCGGCCGCGCACGCCCTCGAGGCGAGCGAGGCCTCGCTGGACGCGACCGAGCGGCGGCTCGCGCTCGAGGCCGAGGCGCTCTACTGGGGCTGGGTGCGCGCGCGCCTGGGGCTGCGGGTCGCGCAGAACGGCCTCGAGACCGCAGAGGCGCATCGCGACGACGCCGTCCGCGTACGGGACGTGGGCCTCGCGCTCGACGCGGACGTCGCGCGCGCCGAGGCGCAGGTCGCCGCGATGCGCGAGCTCCTGCAGAGCACCGAGCACCTGCGCGACGCGACGGCCGATCGGCTGCGCACGCTGATGGCGGCAGATGCGCTACCCGACGCGATCGGAGACGCGCTCCCCGAGCGCAGCGCGACGTCGGGCACCGTCGACGAGGTCGTGACCGAGGTGCTCGCGCGACGCGCCGAGCTGCGCGCGCTCGACGCGCAGATCGCGGCGCTCGAGGCGCAGCGCGTCACCGTGGACGCCGCGCTGATCCCGCGGTTGGATCTGTTCGGCGAGGTGCTCCTCGCGAACCCGAACCCGCGCTTCGTGCCCGCCCAAGAGCGCTT
>JAYRVK010000581.1:0-3134 GCA_041918555.1 Sandaracinaceae bacterium | reverse complement strand
GAGCCCTTCGGTCTCGAGCCGGGTCGCGAAGAGCGCGCGTATGCGCGCGCGCACGTCAGCGCGCGAGCAATGGCGATCGCGATCGAGGTCGGCACGCTCTTCGGCGACGACCCCAGCGGCTGAGGCTCACGCGGGCGCGAGGCGGCGGCGCGCGAAGCGGCGCGAAGTCCACGCGGCGGCGACGAAGAACGGGGCCCAGCCGATCAGGAACGCGAAGAAGGTCGGCGAGAAGCTCCCGCGCAGGTGCCCCGTGTACGCCGCGGTGCCCAGGTCGTCGCCCATGAAGAGGCGGCCGAGCGCGGGACCGAAGCCCTGGAGCGCGCCCCACCACGAGAAGGCGGCGAGGAAGAGCATCGCGGCGCGGTGCTGCGCGATCGAGGGCGGCATGCGGCCGACGAGCACCGTCGCGACGCCGAACGTGCCGATCATCCAGAGCGCGCCGGTCCACGGGTTGAAGAACGCGGCGACGATCCCGCTCGCCGCGACGGATGCGAGCGCGATCGCCCAGGGGAGCGCGCGCTCCCACGCGGGCACGGGCTCGGGCTTGCGCGCGAACACCCGCGGGTGCGCGGCGATGCGGGCGAGGTAGAGGATCGCGAGCGCCGCGATCAGGAAGCCGATCCGCGCGGGGATCGAGCTCGGGGTCCCGGAGCCCGCGTACTTGGTGTGGTTCTCGGTGAAGAAGAAGCCGAGCCGCACCACGTCGAGGCCGATCCCGGTGAGCGCGGTGCCGACCATCAGCCGGACGAACCCCTTGCCCCACGCGAGGTGGACCCTGCGCCCCTTCTTCGCGGCGAGCGCCACGATCCCCGCGAGCACCGCGCCGCCGCCGAGGAGCGCGTGGACCACCACGAGCGCGAGGAACGCGTAGTCGCCGAGCGCGCTCCCGTAGAACACCGGCTTGTCGAGGAGCGGGGTCTCGTGCACCGCGCGATCATGAGGCCCGGCGCGCCCGCGCGAAAGCGCTCCCGAAGGCGCGCGCGTGGGTCCGCCGGTCGCTCGTGAGCTCGGGGTGGAACGTCGCCGCCAAGAGCGCGCCCTGCCGTACGAGGACGGGGTCGCCGTCGAGGCGCGCCAGGACCTCGACGCCGGGGCCGACCCGCGTGATGCGCGGCGCGCGGATCAGGACGAGCCGCGTGCCGTCGTCGGCGGCGGCCTCCGCGCTGTGGAGCTGCGGGCCGTACGCGTTGCGCTCGAGGTCCGCGTCGAGCCAGCCGCGGCGCGCCGCGAGGATCGCGCCGGCGCACGTCGCGAGGACCGGCGCGCCGCCGCGCACGAGCCGGTCGAGCGCGGCGCCGAGGGTGTCGGACAGCAAGCGAGCTTGCGCCGTGCTCTCGCCGCCGGGGAAGACGAGCCCCTCGACGCCGTCGAGGTCCGCGACGCGGCGCACGAGGACCGCCTCGTGCCCGAGCGCGCGGAGCGCGACCGCGTGCTCGGCGAACGCGCCCTGGAGCGCGAGGATCCCGATCCGCATCACCAGCCCCGCTTCGCGAGCTGCTCGCGCGCCTCGAGCCCGCCCGCCTCGGTGCCCCGCATCGCCTCCCCGAGGCCCGTCGAGACCGCGGCCAGGCGGGCCGCGTCCTCCCAGTGCGTGACCGCCTCGACGATCGCGCGCGCGCGCCGCGCGGGATCCTCGGACAGGAAGATCCCGGACCCCACGAACACCGCCTCGGCGCCGAGCGACATGCAGAGCGCGGCGTCCGCGGGCGTCGCGATCCCGCCCGCCGCGAACTGCGGGACCGGAAGGCAACCGTCCGAGGCGACGGAGCGCACGAGCTCGAGCGGCGCGCCGAGCGCCTTGGCCTCGGCCATGAGCTGCTCGCCGTCGAGCGCGGTGAGCCTGCGGATCGCGGCGCGCACCGCGCGGAGGTGCCGCACCGCCTGGCTCACGTCCCCGGTCCCCGCCTCGCCCTTGGTGCGGATCATCGCCGCGCCCTCGCCGATGCGGCGGAGCGCCTCGCCGAGATCGGTGCAGCCGCACACGAACGGCACATCGAGAGACGTCTTGTCGATGTGGTGCGCGTGGTCGGCGGGCGTGAGCACCTCCGACTCGTCGACGAAGTCGACCTCGAGCGCCTCGAGGATCCGCGCCTCCATCGTGTGGCCGATGCGGACCTTGGCCATCACGGGGATGGTCACCGCGGCCTGGATCGCCTGGATCATCGCGGGATCCGACGCGCGCGCGACGCCGCCCTCGGCCCGGATCCGCGCCGGCACGCGCTCGAGGGCCATCACCGCGCAGGCGCCCGCCTCCTCGGCGATCCGCGCCTGCTCGGCGTCGACCACGTCCATGATCACGCCGCCGCGCAGCATGCGCGCGAGGCCTACCTTCGTCGTCCAGGTGCTCTTCTCCATGATGCAATTCTCCTTGCTCAGTCGATGGGGGTAGGTTCTCGAACGAGTGGGTGCGCCTCCGGAGCCCGCTGCGCGGTCTCCTCCGGCGGCTCCGCGAGCCCGCTGCGCGGTCTCGCTCCGCTCGCGCCGAGCCCCCTTCGGGGTCTCGTCGCGCCGGCTCGAGCCCTCCGGTCTCGAGCCGGACTTCGTGGGGGCGCGCTGCGCGCGCCGGGTCACACGACGTCGACCATGCGGCTCGAGGGCTCGCCGCCGAGGGCGGCCTCGATCGCCTGCGCGACGCGCTCGGCGCCCTCGCGCAGGCGCTCCTCGGGCTCGTAGCAGAAGTTCAGGCGGATCCCGGGGAGCGTCGCGTCGTCGGTCGCGTAGTGGTGGCCGGGCGCGACGAGGACCTTCTGGCGTGCCGCCTCCTCGAAGACGCGCTCGGGATCGACGTGGGCGGGGAGCTCGAGCCACAGCGACACCCCGCGGGTCGGGCGCTGCCAGCGCACCTCGCGCGGGAGGCGCGCGCGGAGCGCGTCGAGGAGCGCGTCGCGGCGCGCGCGGTACGCGGGCTGGATCCGGTTGAGGTGCGCCACGAGGTAGCCGCGGTCGAGGAACTCGGCGAGCGCGAGCTGCTGGATCGCCGAGCACCCGAGGTCGGTCGTGTGCTTGAGCGCGACGAGGTGCGGCTTGAGCTCCTCGGGCGCGATCACGTAGCCGATGCGGAGCGCCGGGATCAGCCGCTTGCTGAAGGTGCCGACGTGGATGACGTCGCCGTCGAGCGCGCGCATCGCCGGCGG
>JAYRVK010000580.1:0-4941 GCA_041918555.1 Sandaracinaceae bacterium | reverse complement strand
GAGCGAGGCCCTCGAGGGCCTCGCGAGGGCGGGCCGGGCGACGCTGGTGCTCGCCGACGGCGAGGGTCCGTACGGAGCTGCCGCGGCGCGCGCGGCGACGGCTGCGCTCTTCGACGCCGTCGCGGAGTCCGCGGTGAAGCTCGAGGGCGGCTTCGCCCAGGCGCACGACGCGGTGCGCGGGGCTACGGTGAGCGCGATCGTCGCGGTCGTCGACGCGGCGCTCACGCTCCACCTCGCGCACGTCGGGAGCGCGCGCGCGTACCTCCTGCGGCACGGCGGGCACCCGCTGCCACCGCCGCCCGCGCCCAAGCTCACCCCGCCCGTCGAGATCACCTCCGCCGACGAGAAGCGGCCGCAGCTCCGCTGCCTCACCCGCGATCACACCGCGATCGCCGAGCGCGTCGAGAAGGGCGAGGCGAGCGCGGGGGACGCGCGGCGCGAGCCGGGCAGCATCGAGCGCTCGCTGGGCGGGGACCTCGTGCCCGCACCGGACGTCGTGCGCGTGCCGCTGATGCCGGGCGACGTGCTCCTGCTCGCGAGCGACGGGCTGTGGACCGCGCTCGAGGACGTCGCGATCGCCGAGCTCCTCGCGCAGAAACGAACTGCGCAAGATACGTTGACTGGGCTGCTCGACGCCGCCCTCGCCGCGGGCGCGCGCGGCGACGTCGGCGCGGCGGTGCTCGCGCTCGCGGCCCCGCCGGTCGCCGAGGCGCCGCCGCCCCCCGCGCCCCCGGGGGCCGCGTCCGTGCTCCCGATGCCCCCTGCCGCGGCGCCGACGATCGGGCGCACGCAGGGTCCGCTCGAGCGCTACGGCCGCGATCTCTGCCAGCTCGCCATGGACGGCAAGCTCGACCCGGTGATCGGCCGCAAGCGCGAGATGCGCGCGCTCGCCGAGGCGGTCCTCTCCCGCAAGAAGCCAAACGCGCTCCTGGTCGGGCCGGCGGGCGTGGGCAAGACGAGCATCGTCGAGGGCCTCGCGCGGATGCTCGCCGAGGGCGACGCGCCGGCGGTCCTGCGCGGCAAGCGGATCGTCGAGGTGTCGGTGACCGCGATGCTCGCGGGGACGCGGCTGCGGGGCGAGTTCGAGGAGCGCATGGACGCGCTCGTGCAGGCGGCCGAGCGCGATCCGAACGTGGTCGTGTTCTTCGACGAGCTCCACGTGATCATCGGCGCGGGCGGCCCCGGCGGGAGCTCCGGGGACGCGTCCCAGATCCTCAAGCCGGCGCTCGCGCGCGGCGCGATCCGCGTGATCGGCGCGACCACGACCGCGGAGTACCAACGCCACATCGCCGACGATCCCGCGTTCGAGCGGCGCTTCACGCTGGTCCACGTCGAGGAGCCCTCCGAGGACGAGGCGCTCGCGATCCTCGAGGGCCTGCGCAAGAAGCTCGAGGCGCACTACGCGGTGACCGTCGAGCCCGAGGCGCTCCGCGCGGCGGTGCGGGTCTCCTCGCGCTACGTGGTGGACCGCCACCTCCCGGACAAGGCGATCGAGCTCCTCGATCGCGCGTGCGCGCGTCTGCTCGTCGACGGCGCCGACGCGCCGCGCCTGCGCCCGGCCGACGTGGTCCGGCTCGTCGCCGAGCGGTGCGACGTCGATCCCGAGCTGGTGTCCGCGGAGCTCTCGACGGTGGGCGAGCGCGTGGCCGGCCTCGAGGCGTTCCTGCGCCAGCGCGTGTTCGGCCAGGACGCCGCGATGGCGCGCGTGGCCCGCGAGATCGAGCGCGCCTACTCGGGCCTCAAGGATCCCGACCGCCCGATCGCGACGATGATCTTCCTCGGCCCGTCGGGGGTCGGGAAGACGGAGACCGCGAAGCTCCTCGCCGAGTTCCTCTTCGGCGATCGCGACCGGGTGCTGCGCATCGACCTGAGCGAGTACTCCGAGCGGCACACCGTCTCGCGGCTGGTCGGCTCGCCGCCCGGCTACGTGGGGCACGATCAGGAGGGCCAGCTCACCGGGCCGATGCACCTCCTGCCGCAGCGCGTGGTCCTGCTCGACGAGATCGAGAAGGCGCACCCGGACGTGCTGAACGTGCTCCTGCAGCTCCTCGACGAGGGGCGCCTCACCGACGCGCGCGGCAAGGTCGCGTCGTACCGCGAGGCCGTCGTCGTGCTCACCTCGAACCTGATCCGCGAGGCGCCGAAGTCGCGGCGCGCGATCGGGTTCGGTGCACCCGATCCGCGCGACGCGCCGTCGGGGGAGGAAGACGTCTTGCGTTCTACGCTCGCGCGCCACCTCGCCCCCGAGCTCGTCGGGCGCATCGGGCTCGTCGCGCTGTTCGAGGCGCTCGACGCCGAGGCCGCGCGCGGGATCGCCCTGGCCACCGCCAAGCGGATGGCCGCGCGCCTGCGCGCGCAGGGTACACCGATCGAGGTTCCGTCGGAGCTGGTCGAACGCGTGGTGGCCCGGCTCGGCAGCCTCGAGCTCGGGGCGCGCGGCATCGAGCGGATCGTGAGCGACGAGCTCGGGCGCGCGCTCGACGGGCCCGAGGCGTTCACCGCGAGCGCGAGCTCGGCGCTCGACGACCGGCAGAAGCTCGCGATCCTCACCGTGGCCCGGCCGGGCGGCGAGGTCGCCGCGGAGCTCGCGGTGCGTGCGCGCACGGCGGCGAGCGGCTCGGACCTGCGCGCGGTCACGCTCCGCGAGGGCCGGCTGACCGTCGTCACGAGCTCCGTCCAAGGCGCGCTCGCGCTCGCGCTCGCGCTCACCGGGGAGGCGCCCGAGCTGCGCGCGGTGATCCACCGGGCGCGGGTGAAGGGGCTCGACGACGGGCGCGCGCGCGGCCCCGCGATCGAGCTCGGCGACGTGGTCCTCGAGCTGCTCGGCGAAGATCAGGCGCCGCGGGTCGTCCTCACCGGCTCCGCGGTCGAGGCGCTCGAGGGGGGGGCCCGCTCGCTCCGGCCGCTCCACGCGGAGGGCGCCGACGACCTCGCGATCGAGCTCTGGCGCCTCGACGCGTAGCGCGCTCGGACCCTTGTAAGTGATAGTCGTTATCACTTAGCCGGTCAACCGCCGACGTCCCGTTTTGTGTATTCTCCCCCTCCACTCCGGGAGGTGCATCATTCGTCTGGGAGTCGTTCGGGAGTCGCAGGAGCGGGAGCGGCGCGTCGGGATCGCGCCCCCGTCCGTCAAGCGATTAGCCGAGAAACTGGGCTTCGAGGTGGTCGTGGAGCGCGGCGCCGGCGAGGCTGCCGGGTTCTCCGACGCTGTGTACGAGGAGGCGGGGGCGACGCTCGTCGACGCCGCCACGCCGGGCGCCTACCGCGACGCGGAGCCGGCCGAGGCGTGGGCGGCCGACGTCCTCGTGAAGGTGAACCCGCCCACCCTGGAGGAGGCGCGCCGGCTGCGGGCGGGGACCACGCTGGTGTCGCTCGTGTTCCCCGCGATGAACGAGGAGCTGCTCGGCGAGCTCGCGCAGCGCGGCGTGACCGTCCTCGCCCTCGACCTCGTCCCTCGCATCAGCCGTGCGCAGTCGATGGACGTGCTCTCGTCGATGGCGAACATCGCGGGCTACCGCGCGGTGCTCGAGGCGGCGCAGGTCTACCAGGGCTTCTTCGCGCCGCAGACCACCGCGGCGGGCTCGCTCCCGCCGGCCCGGGTCCTTGTGATCGGCGCGGGCGTCGCCGGGCTCGCCGCGATCGCGGCGGCGCGCGGCCTCGGCGCGGAGGTGCGCGCGTTCGACACGCGGCTCGCTACGCGCGAGCAGGTCGAGAGCCTCGGCGGGAAGTTCCTCGAGCTCCAGTTCGCGGAGAGCGGCGAGGGCGGCGGCGGCTACGCGAAGGTGATGAGCAAGGAATTCATCGACGCCGAGATGGCGCTCTTCCGGGCGCAGGCCCGCGAGGTCGACGTCATCGTCACGACCGCGCTGATCCCGGGCAAGAAGGCCCCGCTCCTCGTCCCGAAGGACGTGGTGGAGGAGCTCAAGCCCGGCTCGGTCGTCGTGGATCTCGCGGCCGCGCAGGGGGGCAACTGCGAGCTGAGCCAGCCCGACGTGGTCGTCGAGCACCGCGGCGTGAAGATCATCGGTTACACGGACCTCACGAGCCGGATGGCCACGTCCGCGAGCCGGTTCTTCTCCGCCAACGTGACCAACCTCCTCGGCGAGTGCGGGGGCGCCACGGGCTGGAAGCTCGACATGGAGAACGAGGTGCTGCGCGGCGCGTGCGTGGTCCACGAGGGCGAGCGGCTGCCGCCGCCCGAGCCCAAGCCGATGCCGGAGAAGCAGGCGGTGGCCGAGAAGCGGCCGTCGATGCGGCCGCCCTCGGACGCCAAGCCGGCGCAGCAGGAGATCATGAGCCCCACGCGGCGCGCGTGGGGAACCACCGTCGGTGGCTCGGCGCTCGTGCTCCTCCTCTTCGTGCTCGGCCGGTTCGCGCCGAGCGAGTTCCTCCAGCACCTCACGGTGTTCGTCCTCGCCTGCTTCGTGGGCTGGCAGGTCATCTGGAGCGTCACCCCGGCGCTCCACACGCCGCTCATGAGCGTCACGAACGCGATCAGCGGGATCATCATCGTCGGCGGCATGCTCCAGGTCGGCGGGGGCGGCCTCGAGGAGGGACGCGTCGATCTCGCCTCCATCCTCGGCGCCGTCGCGATCTTCGTCGCGGCGATCAACATCAGCGGCGGCTTCCTCGTGACGCAACGAATGTTGCGCATGTTCCGCAAGGAAGACGGGCGATGAACGTCGAGCAGCTCGTCATCGCATACCTCATCGCGGGGGTGCTCTTCATCCGCAGCCTCGGCGGCCTGAGCAAGCAGGAGACCGCGCGGCGAGGGAACCTCTTCGGCTTCGTCGGCATGGCCATCGCGATGGGCGCGACGGCCTTCCACCCCCGCGTCGACGCGTTCATCGTGATCGGCGCGTGCCTCGTGGTCGGGGGCGCGATCGGCGCGGTGGTCGCGAACCGGGTCGAGATGACCCAGATGCCCGAGCTCGTCGCGAT
>JAYRVK010000579.1:0-1801 GCA_041918555.1 Sandaracinaceae bacterium | reverse complement strand
TCGGCTCGGGGCCGAGGAGCGCGTCGAGCGCGGTGACGAGCGCGTCGGCGGTCGCGAAGCGCTGCGCGGGCTCCCGGGCCATCGCCCGGAGGACCAGCGCCTCGACGTCGCGCGGGATCGTCGCGACGATCGAGGACGGTGGGATGGGATCCGTCATCACCTTGAGCCGCAGGACCTCGGCGAAGCTGTCGGCGTCGAAGGGCAGGACGAGCGTGAGCATCTCGTAGAGCAGGACGCCGATCGCGTAGACGTCGGCGCGCCCGTCGATCGGCGCCTCGGTGCACTGCTCGGGCGCCATGTAGTGCGGCGTGCCGACGAGCTCGCCGCCGACGGTGAGGCGCGCGTCGTCGGTCGTGATGCGCGCGAGCCCGAAGTCGAGGAGGCGCGGGAAGTCGGGGCGCCCGCTCCGCACGGTGAGCACGACGTTGTCGGGCTTCAGGTCGCGGTGGATCACGCCGCTCCGGTGCGCGGCCGCGATGGCGCGCGCGAGGCCGCGCGCGATCTCGAGCGCCCGCCGCGGCTCCATCGGCCCGCTCGCCTCGTTCAGCGTCGCCTCGAGCGTCGGGCCCTCGACGTGCTCCATCACGTAGTAGCAGCGGCCGTCGGCGAGGGTCCCGAAGCCGACGACGCCGACGATGTAGGGGCTCTGTACGCTCGCCGCGGCGCGCGCCTCGCGCAGGAACCGCTGCGCGAGCGCGGGATCCTCCGAGAGCTCGGGCAGGAGCGTCTTCAGGACGAGGCGCCGCGCGAGCACGAGATCCGTGACCTCGTAGACCCGCCCCATCCCGCCCTCGCCGAGCAAGCGCTCGACGCGGTAGCGATCCTCGATCGCGTAGCCGATCAGGAGGTCGCCGACGTAGCCGTCCGACAGCGTCGCGTCGGGGTCCGGCATCGTCGGGGCGCTCCACTGGCTCACGCCGACAGCGTGGGTCTCGTTCGACGCCCGGGGGCTTACGGGGGGTTTACGCTCGGTCACTTCTCGGTCAGCTGGTGGATCGCGTCCCATCCCGACGGAGGGGGCTCCGCCCGGAGGCGGGCGCAGCGCTCGCGGAGCCGCGTCGCGCCGGTCTCGTCGCCGAGCGGCGCGAGGGCCTCGAGCGCCGCGTCCCACTCGCGGGCGCGGTAGCGCGCGAAGGCGTCGGCGTAGGCGCGGGCGCGCGCGAGGACGGCCTCGTCGACCTCGCCGGCTCGGCCGAGCGGCTCGTAGAGATCGATCGGCCGCGCCCGGCCCTTCACCGCGACGCGATCGACGATCCGCCACTCGAAGCCCTCGCCGACCGCGGCCCTGAAGTCGTCCGAGGCGAGCACGCGCGTGCCGTACGCCTTGTTCGCGCCCTCGAGGCGTGCGGCGAGGTTCACCGTGTCGCCGAGGACGGTGTAGCTGAGGCGCGCCGGCGAGCCGACGTTGCCGACGTCCACCTCGCCGGTGTGCAGCCCGAACCGCGTGGGCTGGGCCGGCTTGGCCGCGGCGGCCCACTCTTGCTCGAGCGCCGCGAGCCGCGCGCGGATCGCGAGCACCGCCTCGAGCGCGTGCCGCGCGTGCTCGGGATCGTCGATCGGCGCGCCCCAGAACGCCATCACGGCGTCGCCGATCATCTTGTCGACGGTCGCGTGGTGGTCCCTGAGCACGTCGAGCACCGCTTCGAAGTAGGTGCCCATGTGCTCGGTCAGCTCGGCGGGGCGCATCGTCTCCGCGATCGTCGTGAAGCCCTCGACGTCGGTGAACATCACCGTCAGGGTCGCGGACCGGCCCCCGAGCTGCGCGACCTCGCCGCGCCGGATCAGCTCGCGCACGACCTCG
>JAYRVK010000578.1:0-5343 GCA_041918555.1 Sandaracinaceae bacterium | reverse complement strand
GGTGGTTCGTTCCAGATCCTCCCCCCGTCGGGACTGCATCCCGACGGGGCCCCCCACCCAAGACGTACCCCGCGTCCCTTCGCTCGTTCCGCGTTCGGCTTGCGCCGAACCCGGATCGAGCTTCGGGCCGGGTGTACTCGCCTCATCGGACGATGCCCTCGAGCACCTCGAGGGCGAGCCCGTAGCGCCCGAACGGCGGCATGATGTACGCGCCGTCGACGCGGTCCTTCACGGCGCTCAGCATCTCGCGCGCGATCTTCACGCCCTCGGCGCGCCCCTCGGCGCCGCTCCCCGCCCGGCGCATGCGCTCGCGGATGTCCTCGGGGATGCTCATCCCGGGCACCTCGTTGTGGAGGAACTCCGCGTTGCGGTAGCTCGCGAGCGGGAGGAGGCCGACGAGGACCGGCAGCCCGAGCGGCTTCACGTCGTGGAGGAACCGGTCGAGCACCACCGGGTCGTAGACCGGCTGCGTCATCACGAGCTCCGCGCCCGCGTCGCGCTTGTGCGCGAGGCGCCGCAGCTCGCGCTCGTAGTCTCGCGCGGCGGGCTCGGCCCCCGTCGCGCAGAGGAAGCGCGTCGCCGCGTCGAGCGGCTTGCCGCCCGGATCGAAGCCGCGGTTGAGCCCGCGGATCAGGCGCAAGAGGCCCACCGAGTCGACGTCGTAGACCGGCGTCGCGTCGGGGAAGTCGCCCATCTTCGGCGGGTCCCCCGTGACCACCACGAGGTCGTGCACGCCGAGCTCGTGCGCGCAGAGGAGGTGCGCGACGAGGCCCAGGAGGTTCCGGTCGCGCGTCGTCACGTGCATGAGCGCCGGCACCCCGAGCGTCTCCTGGATGCGGTGGCAGAGCGCGAGGTTCCCCATCCGCGCCGTCGCGCGCGCGCCGTCGGCGACGTTGATCACGTCGACGCCGCCCTCCTTCAGCTGCCGCGCGCCCTCGAGCGCCTTCTCGAGCGAGAGCCCGGGCGGCGGGTTCACCTCGACCGAGACGAGGAACTTCTTCGCGACGAGCGCGGCGCCGATCGGGCCCTTGTCCGCGAGCGGCGTCACGGTCACGCCCGGCGCGACCGCGTGCACCTCGGGCTCGTAGTCGCGCGTGGCCTGGCCCGACACCTCGGGCGGCTGCGACTCGCGCGGCGGATCCTCGCCGCGGATCATCCGTGCAGCATTGCAAATCTGCTTGACGTGCTCGGGGGTGGTCCCGCAGCACCCGCCGACGCCGCGGACCCCCGCCTTGAACAGCCGCCGCGCGTAGACGAGGAAGTACTCGGGCGTCGCAATGTACGCGAGGCGGCCCTCGACTCGGCGCGGGAGGCACTCGTTCGGCTGCGCGATCACCGGCGCGCCGACCTCGAGCATCCGCGTCGCCATCTCGTAGACGCCCGCGGGGCCGTCCGCGCAGTTGACCCCGATCGCGTCGGCGCCGAGCTCGACGAGGCGCTTGGCCATCTCCTCGGGCCCGGTGCCGTCGGCCATGGTGCCGAACGCGTCGAAGGACACGCTCGCGAGGATCGGCACCGCGCCGCGCGAGCCGGCGCGCGCGCCCTCGATCGCGAGGGCCAGCTCCTCGGGCTGCCGGAACGTCTCGAGCGCGAGGAGATCCACGCCGGCCTCCGCGAGCGCGGCGGCTTGATCGCGGAACGCGCTGCGGAGCTTCGCCTTCTCCGACTCGGGGACGGTCTTGAAGATGGTCCCGCTCGGGCCCACCGAGCCGGCGACCCACGCCTTGGCGCCCGCGACCTCGCGGGCGAGCGCGACGCCCGCGCGGTTGATCGCCTCGACCTGGCTCTCGAGCTGGTGCGGCGCGAGGCGGTAGCGGTTGCCGCCGAACGTGTTGGTGAGGAGGACCTCTGCGCCCGCGTCGAGGTGCGCGCGGTGGATCGCCTTGATGACGTCGGGCTTGAGGAGCGTCTGCTGATCGAAGTTGCTCGAGAAGAGCACGCCGCGCTCGTAGAGCGCCGTCCCCATCGCGCCGTCGAACACCACGGGGCGCTCCCTCAGCACCTCGATCAGCGCACGCTTGGGCCGCTCCGCCATGGCCCCGTGGCATGCCTCAAAGGGCGGAGGCCGACAACCGCTGTTCTTCGAGGGGCGCTGCGCGCCGACCTGCGCTCGATTGCCGTTCGATCACTTCGAGGCGCTGAGCGCGCCTGTCGGTCTCTCACAGGGTCGCACGGTTCACGCACGGGGCGGTGCTCGCGCAGCCCGACGCGGCGGTGGGGTCCACGTTGCAGTCCTCGCGGGCCGCGTCGAGGCACGCGGCGCAGGCGCCGCCGTCGGCCTCGGGGCACGCGCCGCACTCGATCCACGCGCGCAGCACGCACTGGCGCTGCGGGCTCAGCGGGTTGCCCTGGAGCGGCATCCGGCTCCCGCACACGTCGTCGCCGGTCGCCGCCTCGACCTTCTGCAAGAGGAGCGAGGCGTCGGGCATCGACGCGACGATCAAGGTCAGGCCGGTCGGGCCGCACTGCGCCCCGTCGGCGCGCTGCCCCCCCGCGACGAGCCGCGCGTGCATCCCGTCGGCGCCGCCCGTGAGCATGTCGAGGCCCGAGGCGGGATCGGAGTCGTCGTGGCAGCGCGAGGTCGCGCAGGTGGGCTCGATGATCCGCCCGTAGATCTCCGGCCAGCGCACGTCGACGCACGAGCGCTCGCACGCGGCCACGGTGAAGCCGACGAGGTTGGGGCCGCGATCCGTGCGATCGACGGTGCGCTCGACGACCGGCGTCCGGCACGAGAGCCAGTTGCGCACGATCTCCTCCGCCTCGTCGCGCCGCGCGGGATCCTGGTCGAGCAGCGTGGGGAGCGGGGTGAACGTCACGCCGTCGTCGGCGAAGCGGTCGTAGGCGAGGTCCTCGCCACCCGAGCCGCACGTCGAGGGGAGGATCTGGCAGCGGTAGGTCGCGCCGGCGTCGCCCTCGGGCGGCATCTGCCCGGCCTGGATCTGCGCGAGGAGCTCGCGCCGCATCCCGAGCGCGCGCGTGAGGTGGTTGCGCAGGCGCTCGGTCTCGAGGGCCTGCGTGTCGCCCGAGGTCGACGCGACGCGCAGATCGAAGCCGAGGTCGACCGGCGCGCCGAAGCGATCCCCGGGCGGGATGCTCGGCTCGGCGTGGCAGAAGCCGCCGTTGCCGCAGCTCGTCTGGAGGATCGCCTGGCCGGCGAAGGCCGGCGTTCCCTCCTCCGTGTAGACGAGCTCGAGGGCGGCCGTCTCGTCGCAGGGCCCGGGGCTGGGGAGGCAGCCCGACGCGAGGAGCGCGCACGAAAGCCAGCGATACATCGGAGCGGAGGATAGCAGCTATGCTCCGGACGATGACCCGTGCGCTCGCCGTCCTCGCGCTCACGCTCAGCGCCCTCGGCTGCACCCCGTCGATCCCCGATGGTCGGTTCGAGTGCGACCGCGACGAAGACTGCCCGCCCGGGCAGCGCTGCGAGCTCGCGCTCGAGCGATGCTACGCGCCGGACTCCGGAGGCTGACGCATGTGCAGGAACATCAAGCTGCTCTACCACTTCGAGCCGCCCGCCACCGAGGAGGAGATCCGCGCCTCGGCGCTCCAGTACGTGCGCAAGCTCAGCGGGATGACCAAGCCCTCGCAGGCGAACCGCGAGGCCTTCGATCGCGCGGTCGACGAGATCACCGCGATCTCGACGCGGCTCTTGCTCGAGGAGCTGAGGACGCAAGGGCCGCCGCGCGATCGCGAGGACGAGAAGGCGCGCGCCAAGCTGCGCGGCGAGAAGCGCGAGGCGCAGCTCCGCGCGCGCTACGGGGGGGAGTAGGCGCCCTCAAGCGCGGACGCGGCGGCGCGGGACCGCGACCAGCTCGCTCGCCTCGGCGCCCGCGCGGCGCACCTCGAGCCGCACGGACGTCCCCTCGGGGCCGCGGATGCGCTCGATCGAGCCGCCGAAGCCGAGCTCGCCGACGGGGACCCCGTCGATGCGCAGGATCGCGTCGCCCGGCGCGAGGCCGACCTCCGCGGCGCCGCCCCCCTCGACCACGCGCTGGATCCGCAAGACGTCTTGATCGGCCGCGAGCACCGCGCCGATCCCCGCGAGCTCGATGCGCGGCTCCTCGCCCTCGGCCACGGGGCTGAGATCGAGGGTGCCGACGTCGACGCGCACGGCCTCC
This sequence comes from Sandaracinaceae bacterium, assembly GCA_041918555.1. Lineage (GTDB taxonomy): Bacteria > Myxococcota_A > Polyangia > Polyangiales > Sandaracinaceae > JACKEC01. The sequence continues at coordinate 1,225 of JAYRVK010000578.1, read as the reverse complement.
GCGATCGCGATCCCGCTGCGCACGCGGCCGTGGTGGTCGGCGGCCCAGGCGATGATGGACCCGACGCCCGGCGGCGCACCCGAGAGCTCGAAGCGTCCGTCCGCGTCGGTGAGCGCGCTCGTCGACACGGGCACCGCGCTCGAGCCCGTGCCGAGCCGGCCCTCGAGGCTGACCCGCGCACCCTCGAGCGCGCGGCCGTCGCCCGCGGAGACGACGCGGCCGAGGATCGTCCCCCCGCGCGCCACGCGCACGTCGATCGGGCGCGGATCCGGCGCGGCGCGCGCGGCGACGGGCTCGGAGGGCGAGAAGCCCGGCGCGACCGCGACGACGCGGCACGCGCCGGCGGGGAGACCGCGGACCTCGAAGGTGCCCTCGACGTCGTAGCCGGACACGGTCCCGAGGCTCTCCCACTCGAGCGCGCCGACCGCGCGCTCGACGACGATCGTCGCGGCGGCGACCGGCGCGCCGTCGGCGTCGAGCACGCGCACGCGGACGCGCCCCTCGGCCGCGAGCGTGATCGTGACGTCCCGGGCGCCCGCCGGCGCGCTGGCACTGCCGCGCGCGTGCCCGTCGGCCGTCGCCACGAGCTCGTAGCGGCCCTCGTCGAGGCCGTCGATCGCGAAGCGTCCGTCGGCCTCGCTGGTGGCGCCGCGCTCGGGGTGGACGTCGGCCGGACCGTCGAAGCGCGCGATCACGAGCGCGCCCGCGACCGGCGCGCCCGCCGCGTCGACCACCCGCCCCGCGATCCGTCGATCGCCCGCCTGCGACGCGGGGACCTCGCGCGTCAGGACGACGCGCGCGCGGTGCGCCACCTGCACCGAGAGGTCGACGCGCGCGCGACCGCGGCCGTGCTCGGGGTGCGACGCCTCGATCACCGCGTCGTCGGGCGCGAGGACCGCCACGACTCCGTCGGCGCCGGTCGTGTACGTCTCGCGGAGCGGCGCGAGCGCGTGCTCGCCGCGCTCGGCGCCGAGGACGCGCACGGTCGCGCCGGCCACCGCCGCGCCGTCCGCGCCGACGACCTCGACGGCGTAGCGCAGCGCGTCGACGAGGTACACGACGACGCCCTCGACGCGCACCCCGGGCCGCGCCGCGAAGCGCACCGGGCTGTGCCCCCACTCCGGCGCGAAGGGCAAGAAGCCTTCCGCCATCGCGAGCGCGAGGACGTGCTCGCCCGGCTCCTCCGCGACGAGCTCGAAGACGCCGCCCGCGCCGCTCGTCACCG
>JAYRVK010000577.1:0-1850 GCA_041918555.1 Sandaracinaceae bacterium | reverse complement strand
TCGCCGGTCACCGGCTCGAGCGTGATGTCGCCCGGGGTCAGGGTGCGCAGCACGACGCCCGCGCCGTGCAACGCGCGCAGGGCCTCGAGGACCTGGACCACGAGGCGCGCCGCCCGGGTCGGATCGATCCCGCGCGGGCTCTCGGCGATCAGGGACTCGAGGGTCTGCCCGCGCATCGCCTCGAAGACGACGTACGGCCGGCCCGCGTCGTCGCGGCCCGAGTCGACCACCCCCTGCACGTTGCGGTGCGTGGCCGCGCCGAACACCCGCGCCTCGCGCAGGAGCTGGTGCGCGGCCTCCCCGTCGGGGGGCTCGCCGTCGGCGGGGCAGAGGAGCTCCACCTGGCGGCCGAGCTGCTTGTGCTCGGCGAGGTAGCGCTCGATCGCTCCGTCGGCCCCCAGCCTTCGAAGGAGCCGATACTTGCCGACGGATCGCTCCGCCTCGGGATGACCCCCGCCCACGCGACGACCATAGCACCCCCGAAGGGTCTCAGGGGGTGGTCCGGAGCTGATCTTCGGCCCAGTCCAGGACCGCCTGGGTGTCGCCGGCCACTCCGTCGGGGTAGACGAGGCTGTCGATCGTCTGGATGACCTCGGCGCCGACCCCGATGTCGATCAGCTCGCGCACGCGGGCCACGAGCGGCGCGAGCGACTCCTCGCGCATCCGCGGGAGCACGAGCGCGAAGCGGCGCCGATAGAGGAACACCATGTCGGTGCGGCGCAGGCGCTCGACCACCGCGTCGAGCACGCTCTGGTACACGCCGTCCGTCGGCTCGGGCAGGAGCGAGATCACCCCGCCCGCGACCGGATCGCCGTAGCGATCCGCGCGCGCGCACTGCTCGCGCACTCTCTTGCGGAAGTAGCGGCCCTCGAGGATGCGCACGCCCTCCGCCTGCCGTCCGCGAACGGCGGCGTCGAAGATGTCTCGCAGGTCCTCGATCGACCACTTCCGCGGGCCGATCACGTCGCTGGCGAGCTCGGCGAGCTGCCGCGCGAAGCGATCCGCGAGGAGCGGGTCGGCGAGGATGGTGGCGAGGTCGGCCTCCTCGAGCTCCGAGAGGTCGAGCCCGTCTCCGATCCGCTTCGCCGTCTCCGTGACCGTCGTCATCGATCCACGCCCGGCGCTGCTCCGCCGAGCGACGACGGAACTATACGGCCGTGCGTGCGATCCGTCACGCCCTACGGGCACTCGGCGCGGGCCCCGAGGCCCGCGAGGCTCGTCGCCGCGTCGACGTACGCCGCGCCGGTCCACTCGATCGAGGGGTCGAACGCGTCGCTCGACACCACATCGCCCGTCGTGACGGTGCAGCGCCGCGTGAGCGCGAAGTCCGCCGTCGAGAGCCCGCCGCCGGACCACGCGGCGCCGGGGTCCTCGCCGACGCGCCCGAACGAGTCGAGCACCACGCCCGCGCAGGCGAGCTCGTACGCGTCGTTCCCGTTGTGCGAGATCGACGCCGTCGTCTGATCGCACGCCGTCGCGATCGCGATCGACGAGTGGCAGATCACATGCACGTCGCCCGCCGCGACCGTCCCGGTGAGCGCGATCGGCGAGCCGCTCGTCGAGCCGTTCGAGTAGCGGCGCAGCTCGCAGCCCGCGAGGCTGACGTCCGCGGCGCCCGCGTTGAGGATCTCGAGCGCCTTGTCGTTGCTCGGGCCCTCGATGTACTCGGTGAACCGGAGGATCCGCGGCACCGGCGGGCCGGCGTCGAGGCCCGCGTCGGTGCCCGCGTCGCGCGGCATGGAGGCGTCGGTGCCCGCGTCACGCGGCGTGGACGCGTCGAAGCCTCCGTCGCGCGGCAGGGAGGCGTCGAAGCCCGCGTCGCGGCCGGGGCCCGCGTCGAAGCCCCCCCC
>JAYRVK010000576.1:0-1709 GCA_041918555.1 Sandaracinaceae bacterium | reverse complement strand
GCGCCGTGCTCGAGGAGCGTGACGAAGCGAGCGTCGTTGCTCTCGATCGTGGCGAGCGAGGCGCCGGCCTCGAGCGCGATGGACGAACCGTCGGCGAGCGCGAACCGGCGCGCGCTCGGCGCGTCGAACCGCTCGGGCACGGACCACGCGACCGGAACCGCGGCCGCGGGCGCGGGACGCGCCTCGCGCGCAGGCCACGCGAGCCACGCGGCGATCGCCGCCGCCGCGGCGACGGCGGGGACCGCCACGAGCCGCGCGGGGGCCCGCGCCGGCCGGCGCCGCGCGCGGATCGCGCGCCACATCCGCGAGATCCGCGCCTCGTCGGTCGCCGGCTCGAGGTGCCGCGCGAGCGGCCGCTGCGCGCTCACCGCCCCCCTCCCTCGACGTGCGCGTCGATCGCCGCCCTGGCCCTCCGGATCCAGCGCTTCGCCGTCGCGAGCGAGCAGTCGCACGCGCTCGCGGTCTCGGGGAGCGAGAACCCCTCGACCTCGTGGAGCGTCCACGCCATGCGGTGGGCGGGCGCGAGCGTGGCGAGCACCGCGTCGACCCGCGCGAGCTCGGCGCGAACGTCGGGCGGCGTCGCGGGCGAGGCGAAGCGCTCGAGGGTGGCGTCGTCCACGCTCCGGTCGAGGCCGAGCGTGCGCAGCAGCTTGCGCTTGCGAAGCCGGCCGCGGACCTTGTTCATCGCGATCCGGATGAGCCAGCGCTCGAAGAGCGCGGCGTCGCGGAGATCCTCGAGGCGCGAGAAGGCCTTGAGGAACGTCTCCTGGATCACGTCCTCCGCCTCCATCGTGCGGCCGAGCACGCGGGTCGCCGCGTCGGTCACCCGCTTCACGTGACGGCGGTAGAGCGCCTCCTCGGCCCACGCGTCTCCGTCGAGCGCGCGCGCCACGAGCTCCTCGTCGGCGGGGCCCGGGACGAGCGCGCGGACCCGGACCTCGGGCAGGGGGGTGGCGCTCACGCCCCTAAGGATGAGCCAGCCTCGCGGATCGGCTCATGGGACGACGAGGTCCTGGAGCATGCCGCTCGTGCCGCCCTCTTGCTGCCAGACGCTGAGCAGGTCGCCCGTCGACGCCGCGATGCGGAGCGAGTAGGCGCCGGTGCCCGCGTCGGCCGTGGCGATCACGCCCAGGCCCGTGTCGTTGTCGAAGCAGAACACGAGGGCGCCCGGCCGCGCCTCGCCCATCACGGTGACCATGCCGTCCATGTCGGGCGGCGCCTCGATCAGCGCGGTGGGCGGAGGGAGCGGGAGCACCGGCGCGGCGCACCCCGGCCCATAGGCCAGCGCGATCGCGCTCGCCGCGACGAGGAGCCCGAGGGTGCGTCGATCCGACACGTCGAGGTCCAAAGGTAGCAACGGCGGTGCCGATGGGCGAGCGTCGCGTACCGCCCCGAGAAGCCGGCACCTGAGGCGCGATCTCGCCAACGCCGTTGGCGCGCGGATCGGCCCCTTCGCGCGTACACGCGTGCGCGGGCGCGCGCACGCGCGCGTGGTAGAGTCCGGCCCGCATGGCCCAGCACGTCACCACCATCCCCGTCACCATCGAAGACGAGATGCGCTCCTCGTACCTGTCGTACGCGATGAGCGTCATCGTCGGGCGGGCGATCCCCGACGTGCGCGACGGGCTCAAGCCCGTGCATCGGCGCGTGATGTACTCGATGCACGAGCAGGGCGTCCGCTTCAACACGGCCTACAAGAAGAGCGCGCG
>JAYRVK010000575.1:0-4908 GCA_041918555.1 Sandaracinaceae bacterium | reverse complement strand
GTGCGCGCGCTGGTCGCGCGCCGGCAGCTGGACGACGCGCTCGCCCTCGCGTCCGCGGAGCCTCGCGCGCTCGGGCGCCGGCGAGCCGTGCGCGTCGCGGCCCTCGCGCTCGCGGTGATCGTCCCCGCGGTCCTCGCCGTGGTCCCGTGGCCCGAGCTGACGCGCGTGCGCGCGTGGGCCTCGGGGCAGTGGGCCTACGACGCGCACTTCCCCGAGGAGGCGGTCGACGGCGATCCGGCCACCGAGTGGCAGGCGCCCAACCAGACGGGAGGCTGGCTCGACGTGCGCATCTCGCCGCCCGTCGACGTCGCGCGGCTGCGGATCCTGAACGGCCACAACGGCGACTACGCCGACCGCGGCTGCGCGATCGCCCTCGTCCGGCTGTACCGGCGCGGCGAGGAGGTCGGGACCTTCCACCACCGCTGGCGGCGCATCGAGCCCGCGCCCGAGTGGGTGACCTTCGAGGTCGGCGCGCGCGCCGTGGACCGGATCCGCGTGGACGTCCCGACGTACTTCGGGATGGGGATCGCGCTGGCCGAGGTCGCCTGGGAATAGCGCGCGTCGCAAGAGCAGACGTCGGGGTTGCTTTTGATCGACCGGTGAAAGACGGTAAGGGACGGTCGGAATCGTCACAGGGCGCTTGCAGCTTGCGTCTGGATCGCGAACGCGGGGAGGTGCGATGCACGAGGCGAATCACAGGCGCGGGGTGTTACCGCGTTGGGCGGTGGGACTCCTCGCCCTCACCCCAGTGGTGCTGGGTGTCGACCGTCCCATAGGGTGCGCGGGTACTCCGCGGCTCCTGCAAGTCGATGGGAGTGCGATGGCGCGGCGACCCGAACAGCTACGTCGACGTGTACGACGTCTCGATTCTCACGCCCACCGTCGACGGCGCTCGCTTCGCCAACGTGGTTCGGCTGCCGTATCCGCGGCCACCGACGAGCCCTTTCGTGGCCGAGTACGTTCCGGGCGCTATCTTCGACGGGTCTCCGTTGCCACCTCAGGTGCCTCGGTGGCGGGGGTCGACGACCATGCGGATGTATGACCGCGGAGCGTGTTCGGGGTCAGTGAGCTGGCGTCAGCTCGCGGATGGGTGTCCACGATGCTCTTCCCGAAGTGCATGATGGGACCGTCCCGTTGTGCGGCGACGCGACCCTCAGCATCCCGGAGTAAGACGATGCCGCGTGCCACGCCCGCCTGCGTCCTTTTCGCCCTCATCGAGACCGGTTGCCCCGACTCGCACTGGGGCGATGGTGGCCAGGACGTGGACGGAGGTAGCCCACTCCTCGATAGCGGCGAGATTCCACGTGACGCGCAGATCGGGGCAGACGGTGGGGAGGTGGATGCAGGTTTCGTCCCGGTGCGATGCGACGGCACCCCCGAGTGCTACTGCTTCGCCGAGGACACGGTGCACGGGCCCTCGTACCGTCTCACCCCGCTCGGCGAACCCATCGCGCCGTGTGAGGTGGGTAGTGGCTGCGACCGCGACGGATGGCTCTGCAACGATCTCGGTTGGGGCGAGCGACTCGGCGTCGACTGGCACCGCGGGGTCTGCGTGCAAACGGGCGTCTGCGCCTGGCAACGTGCCCATGACTCGCGGACCTGGTGTTACTACGAGGACGGCTCCTTCTACTCGACCGGCGAGCTCGCCCGCGAGGCCTGCGAGGACGTCGACCGCAATGTAGTTTGCGGACCCGCGTGCGGAGGCTGCGACGCGCCTCGGACCTGTGTCGGCGTGTCGGAGCGGTCTGGGCTGGGGCTCTGCATCCGCGGCACGCCGGCTGACTCTCCAGACCGATGTGGGCCGATGCATGACGCATGTGGCGAGGGTCTGGGCTGCGTGGGCTTCGTGTTGGCAGACGGCGTGTCCTTCGCAGCGCCGCAAAGCGTCTGGCACTCCTGCGTTTCTCGCGAAGCGTGCGATCGACTTCAGGCGCGCTACCCCGACCGCTTCCGCTGTACCCGCTGATCAATACGGACGTTGCGCGTCAGACCGGCCCAGATCTCGAATCGCTTCGCTCCGATGCTCGACTCCCAAAGGGCGCCCATCGCGCGTCAAATCGTCGTGGGGTTCGCCTGTGTGGTCGTGGCGACCCTCCTCGAGGCCGCCATCGCGGCGCTCTCCGAGGAGCCGGCGATCGGCGCCGTCGAGCTCGCGGCCGCGAGCCTCGATCTGTTCGCGCTCTACCTCCCGATCGGCCTCGCCGCGGGCCTCTCGAGCGGCTTGGTCATCGTGGCCCTCGCGCCGATCCCGCGGCTGCGCGCGCTCGGCCTCGTCTCGCTCGCGCCGCGCGACCTCTTCCGAGCGCGGCCCGCCGACTTCGCGCGGCTCTGCACCGGCGGCCTCGCGCTCGCGCTCTTCGCGGCCGGCGTCACGATCGCCTCGCACACCTTCGCGACGCGCTTCCACTCCCCGTGGCTGGCCGCCGGAGCGAACGCCGCGACGGCCGTCGGGCTCGCCCTCGCCCTCGGGCTCGGCGCCGTGATCGCCGTCGTGCCGCTGACCGCCCTCGCCCGCCGGCTCGGGCCGCTCGCGTCGCGCGGGACCTTCGCGCTCCTCGCGATCGCGGCGCTCGCCATCGCGATCCGCGCGTTCGTCCACGCCTTCCCCGAGTTCTTCTACACGTACCGGCCGACGCGCGTGTTCTGGGGGCCCGGGCTCGCGCTGACCTTCGCGCTCTTCTCGCTCGGCGCGGTGCAGCTCGAGGCGCGCTCCCCGAAGCGCGCGCGCGCGCTGCGCGTCGCGGCGCTCGCCGTCGCCCTGCTCGCGCTCGTCGGGCTCGCGTGGGTCGGCCTCACCTACGGCGCGAACAACCGCGCGCGCCTCGTGGTGGAGGACCGCACGGTCGGCGGCGGCGCGGTCGTGCGCGCGCTCATCGGCCTCACCGATCGCGACGGCGACGGCTTCTCCTTCGCGTTCGGCGGCGGCGACTGCGACGACGCGGACCCCGACGTGTACCCGGGCGCGCCGGATCCCCCGGGCGACGGCGTCGACGCGGACTGCTTCGCGGGCGACGGCGCCCCGGCCGTCGCGGAGCTCGGCGACGGACGCTACGGCGAGGTCCCGGCCGGCGTGCCCGAGCGGCCGAACGTCCTGTTCCTCAGCGTCGACGCGCTCCGGCCCGATCACCTCGGCCACCAGGGCTACCCGCGCGCGACCTCGCCGCGGATCGACGCCTTCGCGGGGACCGCGGTGCGCTTCGACGGCACGCACGCGCAGTCGACGCGCTCGATCCGCTCGATGAGCTCGCTGATGACGGGGCTCTATCCCTCGGAGATCCACTACGGCCAGGAGCTCGAGTGGACCGGCCTCGACCCGGACAACGAGACCCTCGCGGAGGCGCTCGCGGAGCGCGGCTGGCAGACCGGCGCCGCGATCGGCTCCGCCTACTTCGAGCGCTCGCACGGCTTCTTCCAGGGGTTCCGCGAGGTCGCGCAGCGCGAGGAGACCTCGCGCGCCGCCGTCGTGGATCGCGGCCTCGCGATGATGAGCCGCATGAGCCAGCGCGACGACCCGTGGTTCCTCTGGATCCACCTCATGAACGTGCACCAGCCGTACCTCGGCGACGGGCTCGCCTCGCGCTTCGGGGGCGAGCTCGTCGACCAGTACGACGAGGAGGTCGCGCTCGCGGACGAGCAGGTCGGCCGCGTGCTCGACGCGCTCGAGGAGCGCGGGCTCGCCGAGCGCACGATCGTCGTGCTCTGGTCCGATCACGGCGAGGCCTTTGGAGAGCACGGCGCGTTCGGGCACACGACGACGCTCTACGAAGAAGAGCTCCGCGCGGTGACGCTGATCCGCGCGCCCTCGATCGCGCCGCGGGTCGTGACCGCGCGCGTGGGCCTGATCGATCTGTTCGCGACCGTGCTCAACCTGGTGCGGCGGCCGACGCCGCGCCCCGTCGCGTCGCGGAGCCTCGTCCCCCTGATGACGGGCGCGGCCGACGACTTCGGCGATCGCGCGCTGATCGCGGAGATCCTCCCCGACGGGCGCTTCCCCTTCGATCGGAAGTGCATCCTGAGGGGGCAATACAAGTTGCACTGGTGGGTGCGCGAGGGGCGCGTCGCGCTCTTCGATCTCGACGCCGACCCGGGCGAGCGAGAGGACCTCTCGGCGCGCGAGCCGGAGATCGCCGAGGAGCTCCTCGGGCTCCTGCGGGCCTGGACCTCGAGCTCGAGCCGGCCCGAGCACCAGCGCCGCCACGCGATCCGGAGCGACATCCTGCGGGCGCCGCCGCCGACCCTCGAGCACCGCCTCGACGCGGGCTTCCAGGGCGCGTTCACCCTGCTCGGCTGCGACGTCGACGAAGCCGACGTGCGGCCGGGCGGGCTCCTCGAGGTCCGCTGCTACTACCGGGTCGACGGAGGCACGCAGCGCGACTATCAGTTCCTCCTCGAGGCCGGCGTGCCCGCCGATCACCCCCGGCTCCACCACATGCGCTCCGAGCACTACCCCGTCTTCGGGCGGTACCAGACCTCCGAGTGGCAGCCGGGCGAGGTCGTCCGCGATCGCGTCACGCTCTCGCTGCCGCGCGAGCTGCGGCCGGGGACCACGCTCACCGTGCGCCTCTCGATCCGCGACGGGCGCATCGTCCTGCCGTTCGCCGACCACTGGACGAGCGTCACGATCGGCCCGCCGATCCGCGTGCCAGGGACCGCGGCGGTGCTGCTGGACGGATCCCTCCCGACGCCCCCTCCGCTCGCGCCGCGCTGAGCCACGGCATGAACGAAGCAAGAGACGTTGCGGTCCGGCGCGCCCTCGTCGTCGAGCACGTGGTGGCCCTCGCGGCGATCGTGCTCGCGACCTCGGCGTTCAGCGCGCCGATCCGCGCGGTCCCGAACCGGATGCCCGCCGGGCACGACTTCGCCCTCGCGATCGCGCTCGCGGACGGCTTCGCCGAGGGCTTCGAGGAC
>JAYRVK010000574.1:0-6867 GCA_041918555.1 Sandaracinaceae bacterium | reverse complement strand
GTCCTGCGCGCCGGCCTGGCCTCGATCCTCTACCCGCGAATGCAGGACGCGCCCCCCCGATCGCGCGTCGACGAGAGTCAGCTACCGTCGATCGAGTCGGGCTCGCCGTGCTGCCACACGAGCTCGGCGAGGTCGGCCTTCGCTTCATCCTCGAGGAGCCGCGTGTGCACCGTGATCCCCGCGGCGCGGAGCATCTCGATCCCCGTGCCGCGGTTCCTCGGGTGAGGATCGATCATCGCGACCCACACCGTCCCCACGCGCCGCGCGATCATCTCCTTGGCGCAGCTCGGCGTGCGCTGGTGGAAGGCGCAGGGCTCGAGGGTCACGAACGCGATCACGTCGTCGAGCTCGCCGTCGAGCTGAGCCAAGGCCATCGGCTCCGCGTGAGGCTGATAGGGTGGCTGCGTGTGGCCCCGCGCGACGATCGCCCCGTCGCGCACGAGCACGCAGCCGACCGGCGGGTTCGGCCGGCACGCGGGCAGCGCCTTGCGCCCCTCCGCGAGCGCCTCGCGCATGAACGCCTCGAGGCGCGCCCGCTCCACGGTCAGCGGACCTCGCAGAAGTGCTGGCCCATCGTCGTGCACCAGCCCGCGGTCGAGTCGCCCTCGTCGCCGAAGCGCCCCACCTCGCAGCGCTCGACCGTGTGGGTCACCGGCGGCTCGGCGGGCGGGCAGTCCCAGCCGGTGCGATCGTCTCGCGTGCAGCTCCCCGTGCGGCAGATGCAGCCCCCGTCCGGATCGCGGAAGTCCGCCTCCGGGGGGCCGGGCTGCACGCCCAGGGCCGCGGCCGGGAACGGCGGCCGGTTCGCGTACCAGGTCGTCACGCAGCCCTGATAGAACGGCCGCTCGACCACGAACGCGTAGAGCGGTGGGTTTCCGTCGACGCCGGGCGTCTGACAGTCCGCCTGATCACAGAAGGTCACCTTGACATACAGGCGCTCGAGCCCGGTGTTCGTCGAGCTGACGCTGAAGCGGGCGTTGCACGCGCGATCCGCGGCCTCGCACGCGTCTGGCGCGGTCCCGTCGATCTGGAACGCGTGGGTCGGCGGGCCGTCCCAGTCCTGGTTCCAGAGATCGGGCGCCGCGTCGTCGACCTGGATGATCGCGAACGCGCGGTCGTCGGCGCCGTCGTAGGGCAGGGTCATCTCGACCTCGAGGACCGCGTTCAGCGCGCAGCCGCTCGCGGCGAGCGCGAGGCCGAGGGTGAGCGCGCGCCTCACAGCTCGAACCTCACCTCGGCCATCGGCCGGAGCTGCGCCTGATCGAAGAGCACGCCCGTCGTGATCGCGGCGGCGGTGCCCGCGAGCACCACGCCGAGGATGATCCAGAACGCGGGCTCCTCGAAGACCGAGGTCCCCTCGCGCACGGTCTCGCGCACGACGACGGTGTGCTCGGGCAGGGCCTCGAGCTCGACCGTGACCTCGGCGCTCCCGCCCGCCTCGACGGAGCCCGTCCACGTGAAGGGCTCGTAGCCCGAGCGCACGACGAGGACCGAGTGCGAGCCCTCGTCCGCCTCGAGCAGGAGCGGGCGGCTCCGATCGTCGAGGTGCGGCTCGCCGTCGAGCTGGATCCCGTGCTCGACGCCGGGATCGAGCCCCTCGAGCCGCAGGGTCGCGACCCTCGACCCCGACTGCTCCATCAGCTGGGTCGCGGTCTCGCGGACCGTCGGGTCGAGGTCGTCCTCGAGGAGCCGCCGGAAGGCGTCGCGCGCCTCGCGGTGCCGCCCGAGCGCGCGCAGGGCCACGGCCTGGTTGAAGAGCGCCGAGCTGACTCCGGAGAGCTCGTACGCGCGCCGGAACCAGCGCTCCGAGTCCGCCCAGCGCTCCTCCGCGGCGGCCTCGCTCCCGAGCCCGAACGCCTCGCGCGCGTCGGGCTCGTCGTCGCTCGCCTCGGCGAGGGGTGCCTCGGCCTGCGCCCGTACCACGACGGGCGCGAGCGACAGCGCGCACATCGACGCACCCACGAGCCAAGCACGCACGGCCCGAGTATAACCGCGGACGCGCATCGACGATCGGCCGACTCCTACCTTATCCTTCCGTCCGATGGGGTTGGCCCGCGACGAGCTCGGCGACGACGACGAGATGCTCGCGCCGACGGTCGACGGCGATCGCGGCCCCGGCCGCGAGTCGAGCACGCTGCGCGCGGGCTCGATCCTCGGGGGCGCGTACCACGTGGTGCGGCGCCTCGGCCAAGGCGGAATGGGCACCGTCTACGTCGTCGAGCACACCGAGCTCAAGAAGCGTTTCGCGGCCAAGGTCGTCAGCAAGAAGCTGAGTGAGAGCGCGATCAAGCGCCTGCGCAACGAGGCGCGCGTCACGAGCGCCATCGATCACGACAACATCGTCTCGGTCGTCAACCTCGGCCGGCAGCCCGACGGCGCGGTGTTCGTCATCATGGAGCTGCTCGAGGGCGAGGACCTCGGCCAGCGGCTCGAGCGCGCTGCGGCGGGCGAGGGCGATGCGTGGCTCCCGCACGAGGAGCTGACCGCGTACGTGCCCCAGATCCTCGACGGGCTCGCCGCCGCGCACGCCGCCGGCGTGATCCATCGCGACCTCAAGCCCGACAACGTCTTCCTCGCGAAGAAGGACGACGGGCGAGTCACGGCGAAGCTCCTCGACTTCGGCATCGCCAAGAACATCGAGCCCGACGACGACCACCGGCTCACGCGCACCGGGCAGATCATCGGCACGCCGCTCTACATGGCGCCCGAGCAGGCGCGGAACATGAGCGACGCGGATCTGCGCGCCGACATCTACTCGGTCGGCGTGATCCTCTACGAGATGGTCACCGGCGCGCCGCCGTTCGAGGCGGACACGCTCTTCGATCTGATCGTGCAGCACGCGACGCAGCCGCCGGTCCCCCCATGCGATCGGCGTCCGGACCTCCCCAAGCCCGTCGAGTCGGTCATCCTGCGCTGCCTCGAGAAGGACCGCGCGCTGCGCTTCGAGAGCGTGCCCGCGCTGCGCGCGGCGTGGGACGCGGCGTGGAAGGGGATCGCGCCCGAGCCGACCTCGGCGGAGGTCGCGCTGACGGTCGAGACGCCGGCCGCTCGGACGATCGAGGACACGGGCCGGACGAGCCTCCCCGGCGCGGTGCCGGCCGCCGAGCCCGCGCCGCGGCCGAGCGGGCCGCCGCGCGTCGCGATCGCGGCGTTCGTCGGCACCTTCGTGCTCGGCCTCGGCGGTGCGAGCGCGTGGATCCTCGCGGGCCGCGACGACCCGCCGCGGGTCGAGCCCACGCCCGCGATCGGGCACGCCGAGCGCGAGGCGCCCGCGCCCGAGCCCGAGGCGGCCGCGCCGCCCCCGCGCGAGGAGCCCACGGCGCCGGCCACGATCGCGCGCATCCTCCAGACCGAGCCGCAGGGCGCGACCGTCACGCGCGACGGCGAGGTGCTCGGCACGACGCCGCTCAACCTCGTGGTCCCCGAGAGCGGCGCGATGACCGTCATGGTCGCGCTCGACGGCTACGCGACGCAGTGGGTCGACGTGCGGGGCGACACCACGGAGCGGATGGACGTCACCCTCGAGCGCGACGGGGCGCGGCGCGGGCGCGGCCGGGGCCGGCGCGTCGAGCCCACCCCGGGGGGCGCCCCCCCCTCCGAGACGGGGCCCGCGCCGCCGCCGCCGGCGGAGGAGCCGCGCGGCCGTTCGAGCGGCCAGTTCCTCCTCGGCATGGATCAGTTCGAGGCCGAACAGCGCCGGTGAATGCCCTCGCGGGCGCGGATCGCGTAGCATCGATCTCCGAGCACCTGGATGGGCGACGCCCCGGACGAGCACGATCTCTTCGACGACGACGAGGACTTCCGGACGGTGGTCGACACCAGCTTCTGGACCCAGCCCGCCGTCCCCGACTACGCGGTGCTCGCGCACTTCGGCCGCTTCGAGATCCTCGGTCGCCTCGCCCGCGGCGGGATGGCCGAGATCTACCTCGCGCGCGAGTGGGACGAGCAGGGCAAGGCGCGACACCTCGTGGTGAAGCGGGTGCTCCCGGAGATGGAGGACAACCCGGACCTCCTGCGCATGTTCGTCGACGAGGGCCGCACGGCGACGCGCCTGTACCACCAGAACGTCTGCCACGTGTACGAGTGCGGCGTCATCGACGGCACGACCTTCATGGCCCTGGAGTGGGTGTGGGGCCCGCAGCTCCAGGAGGTCATCGAGCGCATGGCCGCGCGCGGGAGCTGCATCCCGTGGCCGATCGCCGTCGAGATCGTCGCGCAGGTCGCGGCCGCGCTGCACTACGTCCACAACGCCAAGGCCGTCAGCGGGCGCGCGCTCGGCATCGTCCACCGCGACGTGAGCCCGCACAACGTGATGATGAGCTGGAGCGGGCAAGTCAAGTTGCTCGACTTCGGCATCGCGAAGACCTCGGGCGACGCGACCACGGGCGGCGCCGCGGTCGGGAAGTACGGGTACATGTCGCCCGAGCAGGCCCAGTCGCGGCCCGTGGATCTGCGCTCGGACGTGTTCGCGCTCGGGATCGTGCTCTTCGAGGCGCTCACCGGGCGCGGGCTCTACGATCGGCCGACGCTCCTCGACACGCTGCAGGCGATCGTGCGCGAGCCGGTGCCCTCGCTGCGGGCCGAGCGCCCCGAGCTCCCCGACGCGCTCGAGCACGTGGTCAAGCGCGCGCTCGCGAAGGACCCTGCGCACCGCTTCCAGAGCGCGGGCGAGCTCCGTGCCGCGCTCAAGCAGATCCTGCGGACGCACGGCCAGGCGGTGACCGAGCAGCGGGTCGCGCTGTTCCTCGACGGGCTGTTCATCGAAGAAGAGAAGCGCCCCCTCCGCGGGAACGCGAAGCTCACGGGCTCGTTCCAGGCGCTGACCGCGATGGGCGCGGCCGCGGTGCGCGGTGAGAACATCACCTACGAGACCTTCGATCACTCCCTGCCGAGCGCGTCGCCGCCGCCGATGCCCGAAGGGCCTTCGCCCTTCGCGCGGTGGGCCGGCTGGCTCGCGCTCGGAGTGCTCGCGCTCGCGATGGCGGCGCTCGGCGCGGGCGCCGTGATCACCCTCTTGCGTTGAGACAGCCGCCCGCGATCCACGAGGCCCGCGTGGATCGTCGCGAGCCCGAGCTTGGCGCGCAGCGGGGGCCGGCGAGTCAGGCGAGGCCGGCCATCTCGCGGAGGCGGAGCACCCGGTCCTCGGTCCTCGGGTGCGTGCGCCAGCGCTCGGGCAGCTCGACCCGGAACATCTGCATCCACCACGGCCCGCGCGCGGCGGCCTCGATCTTCACGAGCGCGGAGGCGAGCGCGAGCGGATCGCCGGTGAGCTCTACGGCGGCCGCGTCCGCGTCGCGCTCGCGCAGCCGCGAGAGCGCCAGCGTCAGCCAGTGGATGACCCACGGCGCGACCACGAGCGCGAGCACGGTGAGCCACGGGATCGCGACGCCCGCGACCAGCGAGAGGGGCAGTCCGAAGAGCGCGAGCAAGAGCCCGAGCTGCGCGAAGCTCCGGGCGATCCCGCCGAGCACGCCGACCACGCGCATGAGACCGAGGTCGCCCGCCGCCAGGTGCGCGAGCTCGTGGGCCACGACCGCCAGGACCTCGCGCGGGCCGAGCCGCTCGAGGAGCGAAGGGGTCAGCCCGATCGCGGCGCCGTGACGGCCCTCGGTCGCGAAGGCCTGTGGCTCGCGCGCCGGCAGGATCAACAGGACCGGAGGCTCGATGTGCGCGCGGTCGGCGAGCCGGGCCACCGCGTCCTCGAGCCACGGCGCGTGAGCCCGGCGCGCGCCCTGCCGCCAGAGCGCCCGCTCGATCGGGGGCGCGGGCGCGAGCCACGCCACGACGATCGCGAAGATCACCGTCGCGACGGCGCCCATGGCCCCGGCGACCAGCCACCCCACGAGCGCGCCGATCCCGACGATGGCGCCGAGGAGCGCGAGGGTCAGGGCCAGGTTTCGCAGGCGGGCTCCAGCGGGCACGGAAGGAACCTAAGGCCGCCTCGCCTCGGGGCCACCGGTTGACATGGAGCGCTCGGGCGCTACCGCCGGGTCCGTACCTTGGAGATCGCCGAGCTCGCGTCGTCCTCGCTCGACCCGAGCGCGAGGCCGAGGGACTTCTCCTCGTCGATGGCGCTCTCACTGCCGCTCGCGAGCAGGATCCGCGCGGCGCTCGTGAACGCGCGCTCGCGCGTCTCGTCGCCGAGCGCGTCGTGGCGTGCTCCGACGAGCGCGGCCCGGGCGTCGAGGTCGGCGCCCGGGGGGGAGCGCGGCGCGGACCGTCGCGAGCGCCTCGTCGATCCGCGCGCGGGCGGCGCCCACCTCCCCGCGCCGAGCGAGCCACGCGCGCTCGAGCTCGGACTCGTGACCGTCCGCGAGGATCGCCGCGATCACCACCTCGAGGAACGCGCGCTTGCCCTCCTCGTCGAGGCCCTCGAAGTGGCTCTCGTCCCGCCAGATCCGGTACTTGATCGCGCCCGCCTCGATCGCGCCCGCCTCGATCGCGGGCTGAGCGACGACCGCGAGCGCCTCCGCGACGAGCTCCCCCGCCATGCGCGCGAGGCCATCACCGGCAGCGGCGCTCGATCGACTGGCGGTAGTGGGGGAGCTCGTCGGGCCAGTGCTCTCCATCGAACGGCCAGCGCTGGCCGTCCGTGATCGCCACGACCGGGCCCCCCTCCGCGGGCTCCATCGGTGCGTGGCGGGGATCGCCGAGCTCGCGCCGGCGCGCCGTCGTGAGCTCGAGCTCGATCGCGTCCATTCGATTTGCACGCTCCTCGAGCTCCGCGCGCAGCCGCGCGAGGCGGCGCTGGACGAGCTCGCCCGCGCGATCGATCGCGGCCGCGCGCGCGACCGCGAGCTCGCGCGCCACCGGCGGCGCGCCATCGCCCCCGAGGAGCTCCCCGGCGCGACGCGCCGCGGCCG
This sequence comes from Sandaracinaceae bacterium, assembly GCA_041918555.1. GTDB lineage: Bacteria > Myxococcota_A > Polyangia > Polyangiales > Sandaracinaceae > JACKEC01. The sequence goes on along the minus strand of JAYRVK010000574.1, from coordinate 4 downwards.
CGAT
>JAYRVK010000573.1:0-1882 GCA_041918555.1 Sandaracinaceae bacterium | reverse complement strand
GCACCCGGAGCGAACTTCGGGCCCGGGGTACTACCACACACGAGGACCTCGCCCTCGGCCCACACGGCGTCGAGGTCGAGGACGAGTCCGTCGCAGCCGGGGATCGCCACGCGCCCTTCGGACGCAGCCAGCGCGATCCGGTAGGAGCCGTCCCCGCCGAGCTCGAGCACCTCGAGGGTGCACGGCTCCGGATCGACGAGCCAGCAGTAGCGCACCCCGAACGCCGCGTAGTCGGCGAGCTTCTCCACGCGATCGCGCCGCCGGTCCTTCGCGTTCGGCGACACGACCTCGACGACGAGGTCCGGCGGGTCGGTCACGAGGCCGCGCGCCGGCAGCTTCGCGCGTGTGGAGTAGACGTTGAGGTCCGGCTTGCGCCCGCGCCCCGCGCCGACGCCGAACCTCACGTCGGAGCCGGCGATCCGTCCGCGACCGCCGAGCCAGCGCCCGAGCACCATGAGGAGCGCCGCGCAGACGGCGTCGTGCAGGTACCCCACGTCCTCCTCGTCGACGAGCGCGCCGTCGACGAGCTCGCCCTCCACGTCCTCGGGGAGGGCGGCCCACTCGGCGAGGGTCAGCGCGCGAAGCGCCGGTGCGGTCTCGGCCATCTCGACGGAGCTCAGCCTCGCCGGTGGGCGAGCGTCAGGCGCGGCGCTACTGCGCCTCGGGCGTCGAGGCCCAGTGCTGCTCCAGCATCGCGAGGTCGCACTGCGAGTAGGCCGCGCAGTCCGCGCTCTCGATGCACCCCTGCATGCCCTGCGTCATGCCGGCGATCTCCTCGGTGGGGACGTCGGCGAGGATGCCCTGGCAGCGCGCGGCGATCGCGTCGTCCATGGAGTCGTTCGCGTACTCCGCCGTCGCCTCGGCGAGGAGCGCGTCGCGGCCCTCGGCGCCGTCGCGCGCGGCGATCCCGGCGGGGCGGTCGAGGCGCACGCGCAAAGCGACGAGGCCCGGCAGGTACTCCGCTTGGCACTCGCGCTGCCGCGTCATGAACGCGACGCACGTGGTCTCCGCGTCGGCCGCGCCCTCGTCGCCCGAGGTCGTCGCCTCGTCCTCGGTCGCCTCCGCGTCGCCGCCGCCGCCGCCGCACGCGCCGAGGAGCGCGCCCATCAGGATCATCATCGTCAGTCGGGTCTTGGCCATGTCTCGCCTCCGTGATCGTTCGATTTCGGCGCGGACGCTACGCGCCGGCCGCGGCCCCGGCAACTCCCCTCGCCCCGACGGGTCGTTCGCTGGTAGGACTCGGGGGCCACGATGACCGACCGCCCCTCCGAGCGGCGCTGGGCCGCCGCGTTCTCGAACGTGCGGCGCGAGCACGGGTTCGAGCCTCTACGCGTGCAAGGAACGTTGCCCCCTGCGCTGCGCGGCACGCTCTACCGCAATGGGCCCGGGCTCGTGGAGCTGCTCGGCCGCCGGTACACGCACTGGTTCGACGGCGACGGCGCGATCAGCGCGGTGCGCTTCGATGACTCGGGCGCGAGCGGCGCGGTGCGGGTGCTCGAGACGGCGGGCCTCGCCGAGGAGCGCGCGCGCGGCAAGCCGTACTTCGGCGCGTACGGGAGCAAGGCGCCGGGCTTCTACAACCCCGTGCGCTCGTTCCGCGTCGCGCGCGGGACGAGCAAGAACCCGGCGAACACGAGCGTCCTCGCGTGGGCGGATCGGCTGCTCGCGCTCTGCGAGATCGGGCGGCCCTTCGAGGTCGACCCCGAGGACCTCGCGTCGATCGGCGAGACGAACCTCGAGGGCGTGATCGGGGGCGCGTTCAGCGCGCACCCGCACCGCGTCGCGACGAGCGGCTACGTCTTCAACCTCGGCACGCGGATCGGGCACCCGCGCGCGGTCGATCTCTTCGCGCTCCGGCCCGACGGGACCGCGGGCCGGCTCG
>JAYRVK010000572.1:0-2913 GCA_041918555.1 Sandaracinaceae bacterium | reverse complement strand
GCGCATGGAGACGGTGGACGACGAGTTCATCGACGCGGCGATCGCCAACGGCCGACCGGGCACCCCGATGAGCGCGTGGTCGCGCGCGCACGGCGGGCCGCTGAGCGACACGCAGATCCTCGCGATCCGCACGTACCTGCGCTCGTGGCAGCGCACCCCGCGCGCGAGCGTCGACGACACCGCGGTCGAGGGCGACGCGACGCGCGGCCGGCTCCTCTACGCGGTGAACTGCGCCCGCTGCCACGGGCCGCGCGGGGAGGGCGTCGACGCGCCGGCGCTCGCGAACCCCGCGCTCCTCGCGAGCGCGAGCGACGGGTTCCTGCAGTACGCGATCCTCCACGGCCGCTCGGGCACGCGGATGGAGGCGTTCCGCGATCGGCTCGAGCCGCAGCAGATCGACGATCTCGTCGCGTTCGTGCGCTCGCTCGGCGACCGGGGCGCCATCGCGGACGCCGCGCACGATCACGAGCACCCGCCGCGGCCGCCCGAGCTCCCCGCCCTCGCGGACATGCAGCTCGTGGTGAACCCCGACGGCGAGCCCGCGGAGCTCACGCTGCGCGACGATCGCTTCGTGCCCGCGGCGGACGTGCGGCGCGAGCTCGATCGCGGCCGGCGGATCGTGATCCTCGACGCGCGCCCGCCGAGCGACTGGCTGCGCCAGCGGATCCCGGGCGCGGTGCCCGTGCCCTTCTACGAGCTCGAGTCGATCCTGCCGACGCTGCCGCGCGACGGCACGCCGATGGTCGCGTACTGCGCGTGCCCGCACGCGGCGAGCGGTCAGGTCGTCGACGGGCTCCGTCGGGCCGGGCTCGAGAACACCGCGATCCTCGACGAGGGGATCGATCACTGGGCCCAGCAGGGCTACCCGACGGCGAGCGGCTCGGAGCAGCCCTAGCTCGCGGCACGGTAGCTCACGGCACGATCGTCAGGGTCGAGTCGTCGGTGATGAAGCGGCGGACCTCCGTCGGGTTGCCGTGCACCACGACCTCGCTCTCGCCGCTGAGGTGGACCTCGACGGTGCCCGTGACGGTGACCTCGACGCGCGCGCCGCCCTGCGCGTCGACGCGGCCGTCCGCGCACACGAGCGAGCGCGCCTGGATCGAGCCGTGGTCCGACGCAATTGCGCGCAACACCTCGCACGTGCCGCCGGCCTGCGCGGTCGCGCCGTCGGACGCGGCCACCCCGAAGCGCTGCGCCGCGACGCGGTGCGCGAGCACGACGGTGCCGGTCTCGCGCGCGCTCGCCGACGCGAGCGACGCCACGCCGAGCGAGACCTCCGGCGGGATCGTCGGCTCGATGCCCGTCGCGGGGCGCACCTGGAGCGCGTCGTCCTCGACCACGGTGGCGAGGTGCTCGAGCAGGTTGCCGTCGGTGGTGACGGTGAGCGGGCGGGGCGCGCCGGCGATCACCTCCACGCGGACGCGGCCCTCCACCGCGACGGCCTCGAAGGGCTCGTCGACGGTCCGCGTCTCGGTGCGCGAGACCCCGTCACCCTCGACGGGCGCGCACGCGAACAGGAGCGAGCAAGACGTGATGACGACGATGGCGCGCATGCTCAGAACCCGCTCTGGGAGCCCACGACGAAGCGGATGCTCGTGACGTCCGCGCCGCGCTCGAAGGGCTCGGTGCCGAACGCGAGCATGATGAGGGCCGAGTTGTCGCGATCGCCGATCGTGCGGAAGCCGATCCCGAAGGACTGCCGCAGGCGCTCGACGTGGAAGTCCTCGAAGTCGGTGCCGAACGCGTTCCCGACCGAGTAGTGCAGGGACCCCTCGATCCACACCCAGATCGGCCAGTGGTACTCGAGGGTCATCACGGTGGCGGTGCGCCCGACGAGCTGCCCCGGCTGGAAGCCGCCCATCGAGAGGGGCTGGCGGCTGAGCCACACGTGCTCGGTGAAGGGGACCTCGTCGTAGCGGCCGACCGAGCTCACCACGTCGACCATCCCGATCAATTGCAAGACGCGTTGCTCGCCGAGATCGACGAAGCCCGCGGCCTGCCCGCCCCAGCGCAGCCAGTGCGAGTCGTCCGCGCGCTGCATGTCGAAGCCGTGCTCGAGCCACGCCTGCACGCGCACGCCGTGCCCGGGCGCGGGCCGCTCCTCGCGGGTGTCGATGGCCGCCTCGACGCGCTGGCGGAACGCGAAGTAGCCGTTCGTGTAGCCGGCGGGGAGCGTGTCGAACCAGCCGAGCGCGGCGGCCTGCTCGATCGGCCGTTGCCCGTGGTCCTCGTCGTAGTCGCTGTTGTCGAAGTCGTTGTAGTCGGTGGTCACCTGGTAGCGGAAGTAGCTCGCGCGCCAGAACCCGCGGCTGTGGAAGGCCGCGCCGCCGCCGAGGCTCGAGCGGCCGAAGCGCGCGCGCTCGTCCTGCTCCACGTCCCAGCCGCCGCCGTGCCAGATGTAGTCGGGCCGGCGGAGCCCCTCGACCCAGAACGACAGCTCGTTCTGCGCGTCGAGGCGCACGCGATCGAGGATCTTCGCGTGCAACCAGTCGACGCCCCAGAAGCCCGCGGCCACGCGGAGGTCGTGGCCCTCGGTGCCGACGTCGTTCCACCAGAGGTAGAGGCCGACGCTCGGCAGGAACCCGAAGTCGTAGAACACGGTGGGCACGAGGCCGGCGTTCCGATCCTCGCCCCACGTGAAGAAGTCGAAGAAGGCGTCGAAGAAGTGGCTGCGCTCGATCTCGGTCACGAGCGCGCCGATCGGTTGCCGCAGGAGGTACTCGCTGATCAGGTAGAGCGGCGAGAACAGGATCCGCGGGATCCAGAGCACGTCGTCGGCCGGATCGCGGGGCGGCGCGCCGCGGCCGCTGTAGTCGGGGGCGTCGCGCCGCGCGTCGGCGCTCGCGTGCGGGGGGTCGCCCGGCGGCGGCTCCGCGGTGGCGGGCGCCTCGGACCACGACGGCGGCGGCGGCG